>JBLIOB010000014.1:0-30717 GCA_047639575.1 Parvicellaceae bacterium | reverse complement strand
TAGACTATCAAAAATCAAGATCATTCTCTGCGAATATGATGTGGTACGTTAATAAAATGAGAAAATCAACTTTTTATGTAAGCCCTGGAATCGGATTAGACTACAAAAGTTATTTCTTCAAAAACAACGTTAATATATCAACTGGAAATGATTCCGTTCAGTTTTCAATGGACACCTTAAATACTTACAAAAAGTACAAGTTCCGTGCAACTTACTTGCAAGTTCCTGTAATACTTGGCCTTCGTTTAGGTAAAAAAACACCCTTTCACCTTCAAGCTGGAGTAATTGCCGGATACAATGTGGGGGCGCTTGTAAAAACAAAAATTGAAGCAGACGGAACTAAGTACAAAAACAAAATTAAGGATGATTTTAATTTGAACCCATTCAAGTTAACAGCTACCGCAAGAATTGGAATTGGAAACTTTGGTTTCTTTGCAAATTATGGTTTAACGAGTCTGTTTCAAAAGGAAAAAGCCCCAGAATTAATACCATTTACCATCGGAGTTCAGTTGGGTGGCTTTTAAAATACTTAGTCACTAAGGAAAGGTTCATAGCGTACCGATTAGTTTTTAGTGCCTGCGTCAAGTCCTGATAATTGTAATTGTTAATTCAATCAGGATTCAACAAAGCAGAAAAGCATCATTTGTCAACGGGCGAATGATGCTTTTTACATTTACAGAAGGATTTTCCTGTGGAATCTAAGTAAATTGCCATCCTATTTATGATGATTCGGATTATTCTCTTTCTTACTTTGCTTACAGCACCCTCGCTCTGTTTCTCTCAAACAGACACTTACGAGCGGATGACCAAAGCACAACTTGACTCTTCGCTTAAGGTCCGAATGGACAGTATTGGAGAATCCTTAGATTACGAACTAGGCGAACAAATATTTGGAAACCGAGAAGCTAAACTAACCCTTTCTACTAATTTTAAATTCCTCCCAAAAACAGAAGCCAAATTTGCTCTTTACAGCATTCTTGATTTGGCCAAAAAAAATGGTCGGTTCTGGGGAGTAGCCGTTCCTTTCCAAACCAATATTTTCGATCAAAAAGGTCATTTTTTTCAAATCCATTATATCGATAGCGGTTATGTTCATCAACAGGATTTAGATGTGATTGAATACGAACCTCTTTTATTGGCCTTACAGACTGAAACGGTTTTGCAGAGAGATAGCCTTCGAAACGAAAACGAGAAGCCTAGAACACTCTTAAATTGGGCACTTCGACCAATGCAAGATACGGTAGCTCATACTTTAATGTGGGGCTTTGAATATGTCGTTGATGGAATGGATGATAACCTGGTTCACTTTGAAGCCAGAATCCTGAGTAAAGACGGTTACATTTCTGTTAGTACCGAAGGCCCTCTTTCTAATATCGACCAGATTAAAACAGACCTTGAAGAACTGGTCTCCTCTTTCTCTTTTATAATTGGCTTTAAGTACAGTGATTACAGAGCTTGTTGTGATCCCGTTACCGAGTATGGTAGTATATACCTGATCAGCCCTTTAGCTGTTCCGGAATCTGACTTTTTAGCTGATAACTGGAAATGGTTGCTGGCAGTTGGATTGGCCTTATTGATTATCTACAGAAGACTTTCTGCTAAGCGGATGAAGAATAAACAACTAGAAGAGGAGTTGAATTAATCTCTTATAGGTCAAAGTCTAAAAACCAAGCCTTTTTAAGTTCCTTATCGTACCATAGAAACTGGTACAAGTCATCCTGTATTCTCCAATATGGTTCTATGTTCTCTACTAAGGAATCATTCCACCATTCTCGACCGGCATAAAAATTAGATATGCCCATTTCATTTGGAATACTATCCGATAAGGACATCTTTGAAACCACTTTCATTACTGTGCTATCTTCTGCTTCAAACGAAAACCAGTACTTCTGATCTATCCCCATTTCATCACTACAGTAATACAGCTGCGTGATTTCTTCTTCTAGCTTAAGTTCAAAGTAGTTTTCAAAATTTATATAATTTTGATCTACATCAGGATCAACGCAGTTGTACTCTGGAAATTGATCCCTGATTGGATCTAGCACATTATCTCGAACGACTTCCTTTGCTTTGTTCGTGATTCGATCACAGGAAAAATTGATTCCAATGAGGATTGAAAACAAGATTATATATTGGAAATTGTTTTTAATAGAATACAAAGATTGAGGCGATTTGACTACGCCTTAATTTTCTTCATCAAAGATTTCACAGCGTCTTTATGAACTGTGAAGCTCATGAATTTCAGTTTCACGAAATCTTCGTGGATGAAGTAGTATCCAAACTGTTCGCATGTTTCGCCACAGTTTCTTGAACCTGATCCAGAATCCTTAACTAAGTACCAAGTCTTGCCATCCACTTCTTTATATCCAACAAGGTGCATTGCGTGATCATCTGTAGTAGCTCCATTCTGGAAACGTTGAAGCCTTGCCGCTTCATCAATATACTCACTAGGAATATCCCAAGTTGGAATTACACCTACTTGCGCAATTTTATCGAAACCTGGTTCAGAAACATCACCACCAATACTTAAAGAATAGCCTTCATCAATTGATAATTTAACTGCTTTAATAAAGTCATCTAGGGGCACATTGTTATATGAATCACTATGCCACCAATTATCTGGCACTTTGTATTCTGCTTTTTGATAGTACTCTTCATTCATCAAACTCATGAAATCAACATAGTCTCCAGGAATAATTTTCAATTCGTTTTTTAGATATTCTTGCGGAGACATTTTCTTGCCATCCACATTTACTTCTGTTGGAACTGGCCCTACATAATGTGTTAAAATTGATTTAACTGTAGATACAACCGCTTCCTTATCCCAAGCATTGTTTGCTTTTACTTTAGCTAAGTACGCATTGATTTCATCGAACATTGGTTCATGGTTATGAAACGTCTGTCCATCTTTCATGCCAGTGTAATGATCATGAGGTACCATTCCGTACTTCTTCATGTTCTTGGCAATCGCGTTAGTTTCTGAACCTTCACCAAGGTGCATGTCACCTCTAGACTCAACAAAGTACGCAGCACGTTCAA
Organism: Parvicellaceae bacterium; assembly: GCA_047639575.1. GTDB lineage: Bacteria > Bacteroidota > Bacteroidia > Flavobacteriales_D > Parvicellaceae > JBLIOB01. The sequence continues at coordinate 27,678 of JBLIOB010000014.1, read as the reverse complement.
CATATTCCCAATACACAGTATACATTTCAGAAAGCTTTACTTCCTTTCCTGAAGCTCTTTTTACTTCACTTTCATAAAACGATGTAGTTGAGAAACACCAACAAGTTCCAGTGTTTCCTTGAGAAACTGGCTTGTTATACCATACTGTTTTATATTCTGACGGCTTGTTTGGAATCTTCCAATTGGTAAGGTCTACCTTTAATTTCTTTACTGTTTCTTCTTTGGCAGCAGGCTCCTGATAGTCGTCAATTCCCTTTAAAATGCTGTTTTGATAATATCCTGGTTTTACTTCTTCAAAAACCGCTTTGTCTTTTACTTGAGCTATTGATGCTGCACCAATTAAAAGTGCTACTACTGTATAGATATACTTCATGAAGTCCTAATTTTGGGATCATAAAAGTACTGAAAATTAAAACGATATCAGTACCACTTATCACATGGTTCATTTATTCTACACTTTCAAACTCCAGCGTAAACCCGTTTCCTGATACGGTAAAAGAATCTTTGGCCAAGTTGGTAATCATCATTAGTTGCTCGATGTTACCTTCATCATCATAAATTTCTAAAACATTTCCTTCATCAGATAATCGATAAGACTGTACAGAAAATATACTGTTATCGAATTCACTTTTAATAATGAAGTTCTTCATGTTAAATTCATAGACATTTAAATCATCATGAGACATGGCTAACAAAAGTGCAGCCATAGGAGGAATGGTTGAGGTGTCTATTTCTATTGCGTTTAGGTTCCACTCTCCAACCAAGCTCTGTTCGGTATTGAACTGATTCAGGTTTGCTGCCTTATCAGCACTATCGGTTGTACATGATGATGTAACTATTGTTGCTACAAGTAGTACATATATAAAAAAGTTTTTCATTGCTCAAGTTTTAATCTTAGGTAATGAATACCACGAATAATCAAATGGTAACCCAACACAGAAAATTTTAATTACATTGGGTTACCTTTTAAATACCAGTTGTATAAAGGAACAGAGGATTGAATGGAAAGTGAACAAGAAATAACTGACGAAGCCTTAATAAAAGGCATACGTGAAGACGACCGTCAGCTTATATCAGCACTATACGTTAAACATTTCCCGATGATTAGAAAACTGGTATTAGATAATAGCGGAAGCGAAGAAGAAGCTAAAGATGTTTATCAAGAAGCAATTATTGTATTCTATGAGAACATCCGGACCAAAGGATTCAATCTAACGTGTAAAATAACAACGTATCTCTATTCAATTAGCAGAAACATTTGGTTGAAACAACTACAACGCAGAATGCCGCAAGCGAACGATTTAAATGATCACAAATTAATTACGGACGTTACTAGAGATTTTGAAAAGCACGAGGAAAAGCAACTGCGTTTGCGAAAAGTTAATTTGGCATTAGAGGAAATTGGAGAGCCTTGCAATTCAATTTTGACCTACTTTTTCTTTAATCAATTATCCATGGAGGAAATTGCTGGAAAAATGGGTTATACCAATGCTTTAAATGCGAAAAACCAAAAGTATAAGTGCTTTAAAAGATTAAAAAAAATAGTATTACAGCTTAGATAACGTGAGTATATCAGATTTTGAAATAGAGAAATATTTTGACGGTGATTTAACCGATGAGCAAAAAGTTGCCCTTGAAGAAAAGATGCAATCAGATGCTTTGTTCGCTAGAGAAGTTAGAGGTCACCAGCAACTTAGAAAAGACCTAACAATCCAAGGTAAGCGGACATCGCTTTTAGATCAGATGGAAGAGATCCACATCAAAGAATTTGGTGGAGTTCCATATTTAAAGTCTGAGAAAGAATCTGAAAAGGAACGAAAAGCCGATCTAAAGAAAGCTGCAAAAGAGAAGAAGATAGAACTTGAAGCTGAAGAAAAGAAAATTGAAATAGTACCCGAAATACGCGAACCAAACATTAAACCGGAAGAAACCACTGAAGCTCCACGAAAAATGTCTGGAGAAAAGGTTCCGAACCTGAAAGCAAGAAAAGTAGTTTCATTGCGGATGTTCTATAGTGGTATTGGTATAGCAGCATCACTTGCTATTGTATTAACAATGGGTGGGATTTTCTTAAAACAACAAAGTGGTGAAGTAGATGGCAATCCAGGCTATACACAATTAGATAAGGAAGTAATCGATTACGGAGACGATACGAATTCAAGTAGCTCTAGAATTTACGACCGTTCAAATCCTCCTACACTGCATGAAAAACGCAGCGCTACTGCTTTTGCCGTAGGAAAAGATGGTTATTTCATCACCAATAGCCACGTAGTAAATAACAGCAAAAAATTGACTTTAAAAATTGTTGGAGAGGACAATATATGGTCCACCTACAAAGCTGAAGTCGTAATGAACGATGAGTTTAGTGATTTGGCAATGGTCAAGATTATAGATTCAAATTTTAAAGAAATGGGAATTCTTCCATTTACATTTTCAGATGACCAAGCATTAATAGGTACCGAAATCTTTACGCTTGGTTATCCAAAAAATGACATTGTGATGGAACCAGGCATCATTAGCTCTACTAGTGGAATGGATGGCGACACAACAGCGTATCAGGTAGCCATGTCATTAAATGGTGGAAATAGTGGTGGACCTATCTTTAATGAAAAAGGAGAGGTTGTGGCTGTAGTTAAAGGTAAGAGCAGCGAAAAGGAAGGAACTGGTTATGTTGTCCGAAGTAGCTATGTATGGGACCTCATCAAAAAGTACGAAGCCGAAAACGATGTTAAGATCAAACGACCAAAGTGGAATCAGCTATCTAAGAAAAAGCGAATTCAGATGATTAAGCATATCAGACAGTTTGTGTTTCTAGTTGAGGCTGAGAAATAAGACTTCTTTATATCTTTCGATTTTTAAAAGTGCTCACCTGTGTGCTTTGAAGTTCTAAAAATGTAATCTTCTCCTTTTAGTGACTTGGCTTTTACAAACCAAGTAAAGTATTTTGGTCCTCTTGGCGCATCCAATTCAACTTTCCTTAACCAATATGCTGGTAAACCTGGGTGCGCATGATGGGCCTCGTGCAGGTTGAAGTTGAATAAGAAATAATGGGCTACCCAGGAATTTACATGGAAACTCCTAGTGTATGGAACTTGATCCATATTGGCAATTGGTTTTACATTCTCCCCTTCAGACACTGGTATTTCTACATGCGAGTGCTGGGTTAATATAACCAGTTCTTTCCATATTAAACTAAGTGCGAAAGCCGGCAGAACATAGACGGCAATCACACCACCAAATAGAACAGCCAATGTGATGTAAACTATCAGATAACAAATTACATGGATCATTGACTTCTTGAATTTATCTGTGTTAACATGCCGCTTAATCTTGGAAAGATTCCAGTAGTTACTCAGTTTATACGCCAGATAAAATATTGGAAAAAAAGTGATCCAAGCAACATTAGCTACTACCCTCATTATTGGAGATTCGCTTGGTTCTACTGTTTTTTCTGTAGTTGGATCTTTATCTCTCCACCCAGTCCATCTATGGTGAAGAAAATGCATGTGCTTCCAGGTGAAATATGGAATCATGGTTAAAAAACCAAAGAAATGGCCGAAGAAATAATTTAGGCTTCTACTTTTAAAGTAGTTCATATGGCCACATTCATGAAGTAATATAAACGTTTGAAGAAAAAAGAAGGATAGCAATAATTCCCCTATCAAATAGATTAGAAAGGCTTCTTGAATAATTAATAGACCGGCTATTGAACCAATTATAAATGGAATGATCAATCCTAGAAAAGCGCGTAAATCACTTGCTTTATAACTGGCTATTTTTCGTTTCTCTTTCATGCTTTCTTTTCGTCAATAATCTTTTCACATACAACGGTCTGCATGGATAAATTAAGCAGTTTTTGAAACAACAAGAAAGGAGTTAAAATTAGTTGACCCAGGAAATAAGGAAATATAATTCGATTGAGATTTAATCCTTTTCCAACAACCTTAAAGTAAGTTCCTGAGAAAATATAGAAGTACGGTGGAAACGCTCCGAACGACCTGTATTTTACTACTTTAAACCCATTCTTCTCCATCATTGCGACAAAACGCTTTTTATCATATAATGCAGTATGCTGAGGAGCCTGAACTCCGGGCCATTTTCGTCCAAACAATTTAAAAGTAAAACTATCTAGTCTTGGAACTTCTATGATTAATTTACCGTCATCCTTCAACACTCTTTTGGCCATTTGCAATGACTCATTCGGGTCATAGCAATGTTCCAAGAAATGCCACATCGTTACGCAATCGTACCGTTTAGATTCTATCTTTTGCTCGTAAAATAAACCATTGTAAAACTCGATTTTATCGAACCCTGGATAATCCAGTCCTTCTTTAAAATCAACTCCGCTAATTTTGCATTGGTACTTGTTCTCAAGATGTAAAAGGAATGTTCCTACCGCACATCCAATATCTATTATCTCAGTTTTTTCATTAAGCTCCACATGCTTCTGAACTATTTTATCTTTTTCACGGTCATGTTTGTTCATGGCCCATTCATATAATGGCGTTAACATTCCCCAGCTTTGCTTTTTACGATGTGCAATATACTCGCCATCATAAAAGTCTTTAATTTGCTCCCCAGCAATTCTAGGGTTTTGATAAACGAGTTCACATTTATCGCATTTGACGTATTGAAACTCCCCTTCTTTTCCAGTCAAATCTTCTTCTCCAATTAGAAAAAACGAATAGTCGTCTGAACCACAATTGTAACAGTTTACCTTTTCAAAAAGATAACTATCTGGATTCTTTACTGGTTTTAAAAATAGATCGCTCATATTATAATGTTGGATAAAATGAAATAGGTTACTGGAAAATAAAGTGCGGGAACATAAATTGTCAGTTTCCATTTCTTAATTAATGGAATCAGAATCGTTAAAGTCAGGCAGAAAGAACTGTTTACTAATACTTCCCAAGGTGGAAAAACCATAATACCTGCGACCAAAAGACTCCCGATGGTAAGCCATACGAATCCCTTTTTATTCATCTTCTCAATTAACTCATGAGACCCAATAATAAAAAAAGACGAGCCTGCTACTAATAAATGCGAGACGTCTATTGGGAACCCCATGAGGCACCAAAGCAGCACAGGGTACTTTAACAAAGGAATTATTGCTAGCAGAACTTTGCTTTTCCCTACCAATAAATAAGAGAGAATTGATCCAAGCGAAAGCAACCCAACTGCCAACACTACCTGTTCAGAAAAAAGAAAATTGATCGTAGTTAAATAAACCGCCAAGACGATGGATCCGAACATAACCATTTTTGAAAAATTACCTTTATTCAAATAGGTTCTATCAGGATGATTAATCCGATCTAAACGAACTGACCCAAGATCATCAATGATTCTAAAAACCAGGAATGAGCCAAGTAAAAAGCATATACCTGTTACCCATTCTTGTGCAGAAGAGCTCGGTTTGTATATCAATAATGAAAAGACAACTGAGAGCAAAATAAATCTTACTAGCCCACTTCTATTTATTAAGTAAGTAAATATCATCTGCTATAATATTTGAACTTTTCCTAGATCTCCATCTAAGATTACCTCATCATTGTCTTTCAATAATTTCGTGATGTTATCAATTCCTATAACAGCCGGAATACCGAATTCTCTAGCTACAATGGCTCCGTGTGACAATGCTCCTCCGCGCTCGACTATCAATCCTCCTATTATTGGAAAAACCATTGCCCAGCCTGGATCAGTTTGTTTAGTAACTAGAATATCACCTTTATTCAATTTCTCTCCTTCTAATACAGATTCTAGAACTTTTACTCTTGCCTTTACCCTACCTCCACTAGCTGCTAACCCTTCAAATTCAGTTGCTCCTTCTACTAGGGTGATTTCCTTCTCAATATGGTCTGGTCTTTCACCAAAATTGGTTGCAAAATGTTGAGGGAATTCCTTGTTAGATTCTTCAGCAAACGACAGTTTCCTTTCTTTAATTAATTCAGCCATGCCAAACATATTCGAAGAGGAAGTGAGTTCTCCAATCTCCTTATAATCCAAGTAAAGAATGTCTTTAGCCTGCTCCAGAACACCTTTATCTACAGCATGCTTTCCAATTTCGTTCGTAACCACTTTAAACTTATAGTACATCTCCGCTTGCTTATAGCGAACCCGTTCTCGGCTAGATATTGCTTGCTTACAAAGTTTAGCTATTAAGTACAATCTCCCTACATCAAACAGCGACCAAGGCAGCAAAATATGTCTTTTCAAAAATATTTTACCCGCAAATTTACGGGTGGCAATTTTTCTTTCTCTGGCCTTTTTCTCGATGACTTCTCTTGGGTCCTGAGCAGAATTCTTCATGTAACTTTGAAGCAATTCAATAAACCGTTCTGGCTCTTCAATGTAGTTTTTCTTGAAAAACATTAATTCGCCTGAACATCTGAAACCCCATTTATTTAGATAGTCTTCCAACGAACTATTGACTTTCTCCCAAGCTTCGTCTTGCTGAATTGTTTCAAGTACAGTTTTTGAATTATTATTTAAAAATAATTCTCGGCCTCTGGGAGCCTGTTCAATCAGTTTAGTTAGATCCCATGTGTCGTTTAATGGCTCACTACTCATCAACCCTGGGATGGCTTGAATCAACACATTGTGTACGCCAACGCTCTGATCCCCGTAATATTTCTTTGTGAATTTGCCCAACAACTTATAATGAATCATTGAGAAAAAATCAGCAAGGCTTGCATGGTACCACTGATTAAACCTTAAATCTAAAAACTCATAATATAATGAGCTATATTCCTCTATTCCCTCCGCAAAATCAACCTTTCGAGAAAAGTTCGAGACTTTATTCTCAATTTCTTTGACGTGACTTTCAAGCTTGAAATTCAAGCCAATTAAACGACTTATTAAGCGAAGTAGGGAGGTCTTTTTTGAACGTAAAACTGAAGCAACATCTTTATCATTGTAACCTACAAACTGATTGAAAGCATCTTTAAAATAATTTTTCAAAGGCGAAGAAGACAAGATGTTATGGATACTCGTCATGTTGTAATAAATACGGTTTGCCCAGATTCCAACCGAATTACTAAAATCAAATTCTAGTTCGCGAATTGTGGTCGAATGAATCTGTAATAAACCCGCCATATTTTTAAAATAATGATAGTAAGAATCTCTGGCTATTGAATAAAGCAAAGGAGATATTGGATCAGGATAATTCTCATTCAGGTTCGTATTCGTCCAATGAACTTTGGACTTTACGTCAACCGTAATTGGTCTTGCTTGCACGAAATATATTTGCCCCTTTTTCGACACCCATTCTATGTCTAAATGGCATTCATATTGATCCTTTAATCTTAAAGACTGTTGAACCAATTCATTGGCGTTAAAAGGTAATTCCAATTGAAGTTTCCCGGCTCTGGTAGTTGAAAAATTCTTAGGGCTCACTTTACCAGAAACCAATTGTTCTCCTGCACCTCTTACATATTCCGTGTAAATAGAATCCCTGTCAACGGGGGATTGAGTGAACGTTACTCCAGCATAATCGGCATCAAGAAACTCTTGCACCACCACACCCATTTCAGAAAGAACTTTTCCAGAAACTTTCTGATAAGCCAAAACCCGATCGTTTTCTAGGCTTTCCCAACATTTAAAAATTGCGGCTCGAACCGCTTCTATTGAGTTCTGAACAACAAAAGAATCTAATTGACCCGCAAATGAATGACTATCCGAATCTTCCCCAATAGCAGAACTTCGTACGATCAGCTCATCACTTTTAAGTTCTTCTAATTTTGATTCCAACTCGACCAAAAAGGACTTTGGCATTTCCTTGTGCTCTTGAAAATGTTTGAATACACTTTTTGAAATTGCCAATGCTGGAGGAACTTCTACGCCAAATTCTCTTAACCTCGAGAGGCCAGCCGCTTTACCACCAAACTCCTCAGATTCTAATCTGTTATCTATCGTTCCCAAATACGTCAAAATGATTTTTTAATCTTAGTTGAATGAAGAATAAAGGAAACAGATAAACTGATCGCAAGGGCCAAGAAAAACAAGAGAAAGACTTCTAATAAATTAAATTCAGTCACGAAATAATAAAAGATCAACATGCCAACCAACGAATCAGCTTTGTCAATTAACATTTGAACCGTCTTGTACTTTTTGGAATGTTCACCATTGCCAATACCCAATTTCCGTTTTACAAAAGAGTTTGGTAATTCAGAAAGCAAGTAACATATTCCTAAGCCAACACCAATTAAAAAATCAGATATCAAGTCGACCACAAAAGGACCGAAAAGTTGACTAAATAACAGGACTAGTGTACCGCTAAAAAATGGAAGAACAACAAACCCTCTTAACGTTTTATTTTTTCCAAAATATATTACCGATAAAGGTACATTCAAAAACGCAAGCCAATTTTTCTTAACCACCACAATGTGAAACGTATTGGCCAATACCATGGGTAAAAGAAAAAGAAATATATGTATCTCTATATTACTCAACAGGTGCCTTTTTTAATCTATTAATCATCAAGAAAGATGTTTTAAAAACGCGTTCAATAAATGAGTAATTCACCAAAGTGCTGCCTGCCATATAAAAACAAACTCTCGTCAGTAAAAAGTCTTCTCCGCCTGTTTCGAAATCTTGTAAATAATCTTTCCATGAATATGTCTCACCATTAATCTCTTGGGACAATTGATGATGAAATCTTAGGGTTGACCAAAAACTTTCCTCAGAGAAATTCTCTTCTAAAGTAAATGATAAGAACTCAAAAATATCACGTTGTGGAACATTAATTGTCGCCAATTCCCAATCATAAATACATGCATCTCCGTTCGCTCTAACTGCTACATTCCTTGGATTAAAATCGTTATGTATTAATGTTCTTTGTCCAACAAACTGAATGCCGCTTTCGCGCCACTTGTTTAGCACTTCGTTCAAATAATCAAAATGGTCATCTAAGTTCAAATAACTATAATCTTTCCGGTTGACATGAATAAACGTCTGATATAATTCTATCGAGTCAAGCGCATTAAAATCAGTTAAGGAAGGGATTTGGCTATTAAATTGATTTTTTACATACTCCGCATGAACTTGATGAATTGCTTTAATGCAATTTAAAATGGTCTCCTGATTCCAAAGACTAGGATCGTTCTGGGAATTAAAAAGCTTCATTTCTTTTGCATTCAATCGCTCGATGAAAAAGAGATACATTTCTCTTTCTGTGTCGATTTTACTGCCATAATATTTTGGAATGAATGCGTAATCAATATTAGAAAGTGCTTTGTAAATTTCAATCTCAGTTAAATGAGAGTTTCGATACTCGAGGCTATGCTTATGCTTTAAAATTGAATCTGCTAACTGAGCACTTAGATTGCTCGCCATATAGTGCAATCCTTCTATTACCTCATTACCAAGTGCCTTACTCTTTACTAATAAGGGAATTTGGGTCTCATTCTCAAACTGCAAATCTGTTTGTACAAATCCAATTGCTTTTTTAGATGCTTTCGCTGCTAACTGAGTTAAAATCCCATTGTCTAGTTTTTCATCTTGATGGATGTTAATGGCTTTTACAACTTGAGACTTATCGAGTAGATTTTCATTGAAAAATTGAACATCAAGTTCTGATTTCAAAAACCATTTAACAGGTTTATTTCTTCCCAGTTTTTGGTGAGCTCTTGCAAACTGGCCACTAGCAATTGCAGCGTGAGTAGAAAGTTCTAGAGAAAGTGCAAACCCAGCGATTAACTTTGCGAATCTGGCTGCTTTACCATTCCCTTTGCAGTCCATTAATTCTAGGACTTTCGATGAAACAGGAAGGTGGGTTCCTCCCCCTACGGTTCCAATAACTAAACTTGGAAGAGAAAGAGATGTATATAAACCTTCTTCCGTCTTTTCCATCTGAAAAATGGCTACCGAAGATTCATGTATGCAAGCCAAATCCTGACCGGTAGAAGCAAATATTCCAGCGATAGCGTTTGCTACATTAATATTATAGCCAATCATCCCGTCTATCTTACTTATTGCCATAGAATAATTGAAGGAGCGGGCCATATCTTCAGCTGTTGTTCTTAGTGTGTTCTCTATCACTTCGTTGGTCAAGAGACATTCTGATATAACGCTGGTTCCTCTTCCATTTTGCATGGAATAATAGGACACTTTTTTATCCGATGAACCATTCCCATCAAGTACAAACGTTTCAATTTCGATATCCGTTTCTAGCTGAAATTGGTCTTGAATCCATAAGCAAGCTTGCCAGGTACAAGATGTTGTCATGTTCTGACCGGATGCATCGCAGGTGGAATAAATAAATTTAAGATGAACTACTTTTCCAACTACCACTTTTTTAATCTCAATTAAGTCAGCATGGTTAGAATGTTCTTTGGTTACCTTTTTAATGGTATCGTACTTCGACTCTATCCAACTATTGAATGCTAATGATTCATCCAACGAGGCAAAGGCAAAAGTTGGCGCCCGGAGCATTTTCTGATGAATCACATGCGCTTTAAACCCTCCACACTGACTGATAGCTTTTGCTCCACGATTCATGCTGGCTACTAAAGCTCCTTCCGTTGTGGCAACAGCCGTATGAACCCATTCTGATTCTTCCCCTTTTTGGCTATAAAGCAATGGGCCAATTAAGCCTAAAGGAATTTCAACAGTTCCAATAAAACTCTCTATGTTGTTCTGCACTTTTGATAAAGCAATTGACTCTGATTGCAAAACTGGTTCTATATCATCAACCAACGACTTTACATAATCCATTCTCAAATCAAATGCAGTTTGATTCATCATTCCTCGGCCTGGGGCAAGATTGTACTTTGTCTTCATGTCGTTTTGTTATTTGGATTCAATTGATTGAACCGAGATACATAAGTATTTCGAACATCATTGATATGATCATCAAGGTTTTCTAAAGACCAGTTTTTGGTTTCCGTTTCTTCTAATATTTCAAGCTTCAAAGTCCCTCCTTTGGCGTTCTTTCCTCTTAACGGATCACTTTCAATTGGAACATGGATATACAAGGATACAATGGGCAATTGAGCCTCAAAGGCCATGTGAAACACACCACGATTAAACGGTGAAATCCCGTGGTTATGTTCATGAACTCCTTCTGCTGCCCCAGCTATAGATAGTTGGCGCGTTTTTAAAAATTCTGTCGTTCTTATTAGGAACTTTAATCGTCTTTCTTTGTGCTTTTTTTGCGGAATAAATCTGGTCCCAACAGTTTTCGCGGAAAGAATTAAAGGGACATATATTAAAGTTTTCTCAGAAAGCAGATATCTGATATTCCCCAAGCCCATACCAGTAAGTAGGAAAATATCTAGAAACGAATTATGGTTGAAAACATACAAAACTGGGTACTTTGGAAACAATTCAAACTTCGGGTAGATTGCTTTAAACCCAGTTATTAAAAGTATAAAACGAGAGGAATAATTAATTAGATTCTTACAGCAAAAATTTCGTAATAGTCCAAAACTGATCAGAACTAAAATCAATCCAACACTCCCTGTAATCATCATGACCAACAGTGCCGCAATCCATCTATAAATCAACACGAATGTTCTCATTCTTTCAATTTCAATTCTGCCACTCAGTCTATTGGCTTTATAAACATAACTCGAGCTGATATTGTCTGAAAACCACAAATCTCATTATGCGTACTTTACAAGCTCTATTCATCCATGATGCAATCTCGATAGACATCTCGGTATGATTTAGAAATGTGAAGACTTTCTTTAATCGCATCGCTATTTATTAAGTCCTTGTGCACTTTGGGTAAATGATAACATGGTACACCTGGGTATAGGTGATGTTCATTATGGTAAGAAATGTTTTTAGGTGCTAAAAGAAACCTTCCTAAGAATCCATGAATGGTTGTACGGGTCTGCATAGCAGGACTTTTACCTTCCACTCCTGAATGTTCGGCTACCCTTCTCATTCTATTGACTACTTGGGTCCATGTAGCAAAAGGAATGACCCAGTACATTAGCAAAACTGTGCCTTTTTCGAACCAGACAAAAGCGAAAATTATAGTCACGTAAAAAAGAACTCTTAGAAAATGGTACCAGGCAGGTGTCTTTTCCTTTTTTGTTTTCATTTGGGCACTAGACATCACCGTGAATGTTTCGAAAATTCCAATTCCGCTTAATTGAATCAAGATAATTTTCAAGAATTTTGGCAAGCGCATAGGGTATTTCCAATTAGGGTTTGTCTTGGCGGTATAATCCGGATCCTCATCTGTGTTTAACCATGAATGATGCGCTAAATGTTTTACCTTATAAGATCGCATAGATATGAATAGGGGCCATGCACAGAGCAACTCGGCCAACCAATCATTAAGAAATGTGTTTTTCGATATTAGCTTATGCACTGCTTCATGCATGATGAGCCCCAAGGCTAAGAAACGTGCGCCAATAATAATTACGGCTATTGGATAAAGTGCCCAGAAAAAGTACATCTCACAAAGAATTACAATGCCGATAATGATAGTCCATTCGAAAATTATCGCCAAGATTCCTCTTAGTGTACTGACCCGATGATACTTTTTCATCGCATCAATTCCAATTGACTTTCTTACTTCTGAAGGATCGGTAAAAGTGGTCCGCATGATGCTGTTCCGTTATTAGAATACGATACTATTACAATTTAGTGAAATTAAGAATACTAGAATTCTGAAATAAGTAGTTCTGGTAATCCTATTTTATTGACTTTTTACAGGTTTTAACCACTGATATGAAATTATAACTCAAAAAAAGCCCGATGTTAAACAACAACGGGCCTGAAAACTTTTAAGAAATATACTTTACTCCTTCATCTCGAAAGTATCCATAAACCCCGTAGTGAAATCACCTGATACAAAAGCAGGGTCTTCCATCAATTGTTGATGAAACGGAATGGTAGTAGAAATTCCTTTTCCTTCAATGATATACTCGCTTAAAGCTCGTTTCATTTTAGTGATTGCTTCTTCTCTAGTTTGAGCAACAGTAATCAACTTCGAAATCATCGAATCGTAATAAGGAGATATAGTATATCCAGCATATACATGAGAATCTACTCGAATACCATGTCCGCCCGGAACATGGTAATCTGTGATTTTACCTGGACAAGGGATAAAGTTCTTGTACGGGTTCTCTGCATTGATTCTACATTGAATTGCGTGCAATTGAGGAATATATTCAGTCCCATCAATTTTGTGGCCTGAAGCTAATTTGATCTGTTCTTTGATCAAATCAAAATTAATTACTTCCTCGGTGATCGTGTGTTCTACTTGAATCCTAGTGTTCATTTCCATGAAATAGAAATCACGGTTTTTATCAACTAAAAACTCAACAGTACCAACACCTTCATACTTAATGGCTTTCACTGCTTTTATAGAAGCGTCACCCATTCTTTTTCGAAGATCATCTGTCATAAATGGTGAAGGTGTTTCTTCTACCAATTTTTGATGTCTTCTCTGAATAGAACAATCTCGTTCTGACATGTGACAAGCATTTCCATACATATCACCAGCTACTTGGATTTCAATATGACGAGGTTCTTCCACAAATTTCTCCATGTACATCCCATTATTTCCAAAAGCAGCAGCAGACTCAGCTCTAGCCGAATCCCAATGTTCTTCCATCTCTTCAGCATTCCAAACGATTCTCATCCCTTTACCTCCACCACCAGCGGTAGCTTTAATCATAACAGGATATCCAACGATGTCGCCTTGTTTGTAGGCATCTTTTAAGTCTTTCAAAAGCCCTTTGGATCCTGGGACGCAAGGAACCTTAGCTTTTAGCATGGTCGTTTTAGCCGAAGCTTTATCTCCCATTTTATCAATCATATCGGCAGATGCACCGATAAATTTAATTCCGTGGTCCTCACATATTTTAGAGAATTTAGCATTCTCAGAAAGGAATCCATAACCTGGATGAATCGCATCAGCATTTGTAATCTCAGCTGCTGCAATAATGCTTGGTATTTTTAAATACGACTCAGAGCTTGCGGGAGGCCCGATACATACAGCTTCATCTGCAAATCGAACGGGAAGACTTTCAGCATCAGCGGTTGAATAAACAACTACTGTCTTAATCCCCATTTCCTTACAGGTTCTAATGATACGCAAGGCAATTTCGCCTCTATTGGCGATTAGAATTTTCTTGAACATAACGATCTATTTAGATTAACAATCGTCCTAAGAAGGATCGATCAAGAAAAGTGGCTGATCATATTCAATCGGAGTTGAATCATCCACAAGTACTTTAACTATTGTACCAGAAACATCAGCTTCTATTTCATTGAATAATTTCATTGCTTCAACTACACATAAAGTGTCACCAGCTTTAACTGTGTCACCAACCTGAACGAATTCTGGCTTATCTGGTGTTGGCTTTCTATAGAAAGTTCCAATCATTGGAGACTTCACATTATGGTATGCTGAATCATCAGATCCTGCATCAGCGTTGCTTTCAACAGCTGCTGGAGCTAAATTAGCTGCGACTGGAGCCGCAACAATTGGAGCTGCCACTACCCCTGGACTAACTACTTGAGTTGACATTACTACCTGCTCTGGGCCTTGGTTCGTTTTCTTTCTTGCTAACGATTCAGACTTAATACAAATTTTAAAGTCTTTGTTCTCAATCATTACCTCATTAACGCCAGCTTTCGCTACGAATTTTATGAGTTCCTGAATTTCATTGAGTTTCATAAGTTTCTGTTTGTTTGTCTCGCTCTGCGGAGCGTTTTGCTTAATTCGTTTAAAAGGGACGGTAAAGATATGAATTCTTAAAAAACGAGAATTTTAGCTGATCAGCTATTGTAAGACCATTTTAAATATATTGATCCCCAAGTGAATCCTCCTCCAAATGCTGCTAAAACAATGTTGTCTCCTTTTTTCAATTGTTTTTCCCACTCCCATAGACATAACGGAATAGTTCCAGATGTAGTGTTGCCATATTTTTCAATATTGATCATCACCTTATCACTGGTTAAATTCATTCTTCTTGCAGTGGCATCTATAATTCTCAAATTTGCCTGATGAGGCACTAACCATGCTATATCCTCACCCGTTAAATTGTTGTTTTCCATTATTTCAGCTGAAATATCAGCCATTTTGGTAACTGCATGCCTAAATACTGGTGCACCGTCTTGGAAAACAAAATGTCTCCTCTCTTTAATATTTTCTTCCGTAATTGGTTCTTTAGATCCGCCTACTTCTTGCATCAAGAATTCTCTTCCCGACCCATCATTTCTTAGTATTGAATCGATAATACCTGTTCCATCATCAGTAGGTTCGAGTAGAACTCCCCCTCCTCCATCACCAAAAATGATACATGTAGCTCTATCCGTATAATCTACGATGCTTGACATAACGTCAACACCAATTACAATTACTTTACTGTGAGTGCCGTTTTCTACAAACTGTGCTCCAGTAGACAAGGTGTATATGAAACCTGAACAAGCTGCGCTAATATCAAATCCCCAAGCATTAGTTGCTCCTACTTTATCACATATAATGTTTGCTGTGGATGGAAATCTGTGGTCACCTGTAACGGTACCGACTAGAATAAGGTCAATTTCTTGTGGAGAGATTCCTCTTTTCTTACAAATTCCTTCAACGATTTTAGCTCCTATATCAGATGCAGCTTCACCGTCTGCTACAATTCTTCTTTCCTTAATTCCAGTTCTGCTAGTAATCCACTCATCGTTGGTATCAACCATCTTTTCGAGGTCAGCATTAGAAAGAACTTTCTCTGGAACATATCCATGAACCGCTGTAATTGCTGCTGAAACTTTTGTCATCTAGTTAAACGCTTGTTTAATTTTCGAAGGTAAGTTTGCTAATGTAACAGTTTTTGAAGCTATAATCATATTTTTTATGGCCATTGGACTAGAAATGCCATGACCAATTAAAACATTTGCGTTTACACCCAACACAGGTGTGCCTCCATAGATCGCATAATTGAATCTTTCAAAGTATTCGTCCATTACACCTCTACGCTGTGCAACTTCATATAAAGACTCTGCCTGTTTTAACACCACATTTCCGGTAAAGCCATCACAAACTATTACGTCTGCTTTATCTTCATACAAAGCTCTACCTTCAACGTTTCCAACAAAATTAAATTCGTTGGTTTCAGCCATCATTCTATAAGTGGCTTGCGTTAATAAATTTCCTTTTTCTTTTTCTTCCCCAATATTTAAAAGGCCAACTCGTGGGTTTTCGATTCCTTCCGCGTATTGTGCGTATAATGATCCTATTACTCCAAATTGATAAAGTACATCAGGTTTACAATCAGCATTAATTCCTACGTCTAAAACAATTGAACTCCCGCCATTTTCTTTTGGGATCTTAGACATGATAGATGGGCGAATAACTCCAGGAATTGTTCTGATTACGTGCATTGATCCCACTAACATAGCTCCGGAATTTCCAGTACTCGCAAATGAATCTAATTTACCTTCTTTAAGAAGTTTGAATCCAACAGAGATGCTGGAATTTGGTTTTTTTACCAATGCCCTAGCCGGGTGATCTTCACTGGTAATGATTTCGGGAGCATGTACCAACTCGAATAAGTCTGGCGATACATTTTCTCGATTTAAAATTTCTAAGATTTTGGACTCGTCCCCGATCAATACTACCGTATCGTCTTCCACAAGATGTTCTAGCGCTTCAATAGCACCTAGAACTGTAGCCTCAGGAGCAAAATCACCCCCCATTATATCTAATCCGAATTTCACGGTTAGAAGCTAAAAATAAAGTTTATGAAATAGATCAAAAAACTGTAAACCTTTGTTAAACGGCTGCAGTTTCTTTCTCCATAACTACTTTTCCTTTGTAGTAAAGCTTTCCTTCAGACCAGTAAGCTCTGTGATACAAATGAGCTTCTCCAGTTGTTGGGCAAGTAGCGATTTGTTGAAAAGCCGCTTTATAGTGGGTTCTCCTTTTGTCTCTTCTTGTCTTGGATATCTTCCGTTTAGGATGTGCCATGATCTTCTATTTTATTTTTCTTTATTCAAATTCTTTAATGCGTCCCACCGAGGGTCAACATCTTGTTCTTCATTATCGTCAGCATCATCTATCAAATCTGCATCAGGGTCTTCAGGTAATTCAGTTACTAAATACTTATCTAACGCATTTAACATTTCCTCATTACAATCACCATCATCATGAACCTTTTTAGAAGGTAACGACAGTTGTATGAACTCATATATAAAGGCTTTAATGTCAACTTGATATTCTGAAGATGGTAAATAAACAATTTCATCTGTGTCGGGAAGACCCTCATCAGAATATTTAGCTATCACACCATATTCACCTTCAATTTCTACATCCATAGCATCTGAACAACGATCACATGCTAACACTACCGATCCTGAAACGAAAAAAGTAAGCACCAACATAGTACTTTGCTTTTCCATATTCATCAAAACCTGGCAATTTGCCTCAATTATATCTGAGTACTCAAAAGACTCAAAGAACGTTTTATTTATCTCAAAACTAAACTCGTGATTACCAAGTTTTAAGCCTGTAAACGGAATTTTATATTCCAATTCTTTACCCACTTGTTTAGTTTTAAGCCACCTTTTTATAACTACGGTTACTTCAAAGGCGGGCGCAAAGATAAATAAATACCTGATTCTACAAAAAGAGGGGTATTATTCTTTTAGAAGATCTTATCCCTTTTTGACGTAATTCTCATTGAATTGGTGATTTCTCTATTTATTATGTTGAACAAGTCCTTCACTGACGCCTTTATTTGTGCAACAAGTTAGAGGTGCTTCATTTCAATATTTCCTAACAAAACCTTTATAGGTATGGTTTTTCTTAGTAAGAAAAATCGTGTTTCCTTTTATAGATTCAAAAATGAAGCTATAAGCTAATTCTCCTTGGTTTTCAAACACAACAACGTCCGATAAAACTTTCATGCTTTTTGGATCAAGACAAATCTCGTGTAGCTCTGATTTAGTTGCATCAGCCCCTAATCTTTTCGAAGTATTTACGATAAAACATAAGGCATCCACGTCCTTTTTTGTAATTACCCTATCCCATGGAGCTAAAGGCATTATAGGACAATTAACTACATGATAAGTCATTTCTTCCGAAAGTCTCGCTATTACAACATCTTCTGACTTTTTTGGTGAAACTGCGGTAGATTGGTTATTTCCATTTTCCATTTTAACTGCACATCTAATGAATGACGCATAGACCTCCCCTTTATGGACATAAGAATTGCTTAACAATAAAGTTTGCTTATCCTCTTTTCCATTTAATTCATTTTTTTCTGCCTTAGCAGCGGACAGGTCATAATTCTCATTTTTGGTCGACCAATCATCCGTATTAATAATTAATACGCCCACTTTATCGCTTTTAACAAAATCCGCTTTATAAACGAAGTTCAACTTATTGTCATTTACGGACATAATCCAGTTCGAGTTGTTGTCGAATAAAATACTGTTCAAATCAAACGAATTCACTTTTATTGGTAGCGCTTTTTTCTTTAATTCGCCTTTATTATCTACTTGAATAATGATTAATTCCTCGCCAGATTTATAATTACTGCAATATATTGTACCATCATTTTTTTGAACAAACTGCCATTTAACACCGTACGAATTTTCAATTGTTTCTTCCCAAACAATCTTGAAACTAGCATCCAACATGCTTATTGTTAAGTTGTTATCTCCAAACTGGTTTTGGTTTATAAATAAATGATTCCCATCAATACTGAAATAATTTTCAGGAGACTTTTTCAAATCAACAATCTTTGTTGTACCAGCTTGACCAGTCTGCAGGTTAATTGGATGTATGTTTAACTCATAACCAAAATCTGAAAACACAAATCCATTTTCTCCTGAAACATGCAACCCTATAATATCTCCTTTTGATTTTGGAAATTCTAATGTCCAATCTATTTCTGCATTATGGTCAATAAGACTAACGGCATGCTTAGCCGTATACTTTGACGAGTGCATATCTGAACTTTGATAACCTATAAGCAGCTTGTCATTCGGAGTTCTGATGAAAACTTGATGATCAGTATTACGATCATTAAAGAAATTAACCTTTATCTCGGTCGGACCTTGTGCCAAGAACTGGACAGACACGAAAGATAAGAAAATGCAAAAATTTAAAGTCTTCATTTTTATATTCTATTTATTATTCAAAAAAGGCTAGTATCCAAAATACAACCATAAGCTGCAACTGGATGCCACCGTTCAACAAGCGGCACTTTTGAGTTTGTATCCGGCAGCGAATGACTACGCATTGGCGAATTTACAGTTTATTTATTGGCT
Source organism: Parvicellaceae bacterium (assembly GCA_047639575.1). Taxonomy (GTDB): domain Bacteria; phylum Bacteroidota; class Bacteroidia; order Flavobacteriales_D; family Parvicellaceae; genus JBLIOB01. Next base: position 8,451 of record JBLIOB010000014.1, on the reverse strand, counting down.
TGTCGGTTCAAAAAAATGTCTCGAGCCATAAAAAGAGCAGCCTTAAACGAGGAAATCGTTGCTGCGTTTTTCCCTGCAATATCAAAGGCAGTTCCATGGTCAGGAGAAGTTCTTACAAAAGACAAACCGGCAGTGAAATTAACCCCTTTACCAAAGGTTAATGCTTTAAATGGAATAAGTCCTTGATCATGGTACATGGCTAATATTCCATCGTAATTTTTGAAATTGGCGCTTCCAAAAAATCCATCGGCCGGAAACGGACCAAAAGCCAAAATCCCTTCTTGGTTCATTTGATCAATTGCGGGAACAATTATTTCATCGTCTTCCTTACCAATTAACCCTCGTTCTCCTGCATGAGGATTTAATCCTAAAACCGCAATTTTTGGGTTGGCAATAGCAAAGTCTTCCCTTAACGATTTATTGATCTGTCGAATTTTAGCTTCAATACCTGCTTTTGAAATCGTAGTAGCAACTTTTGAAATTGGAATATGACCAGTAACAACTCCAATTTTGAGTTGATCGCTACACATAAACATTAACGCTTCTTCAATTCCAGCTCGCTCGGCTAAATACTCTGTATGCCCCGGGAAACTGAATTCTTTAGACTGAATATTCTCCTTGTTTATTGGGGCGGTTACCAATGCATGAATAGACCCTTTGCTCAAGTCATCAACTGCACTTTGGAGTGATTTAAACGCGTAGGTTCCTCCGGTTTTATTCGAAGCGCCAATGTTAATGTCGATATTTTCTTCCCAAACGGAAATCAAATTTACAACTCCGGTCACCGCTTCTTTCGCGTTTGCAATTTTACGGATGGCAAGATCGTTTAGACCTAATTTATCTTTAAATACTTGTAAAACTTGTTCAGACCCGTACAAAACAGGCGTAATATTAGAACTAGAACGATGACCGCTAAAAGTTCTTAAAATCAATTCAGGTCCTATCCCGTTGACATCTCCTAAACTGATCCCGATCTTAACATTAGCAATCATCAGAACTACTCTTCACATTTACTTTTGAAGAATTGGTATAGGATTCTAACTCCCACTCCGGAGCCACCTTTACTTCTGTAATGAGATTCTTTATCTAGCCACGCAGGACCAGCAATATCCAAGTGTATATATGGGTAATCTGTAAAGTGCTCTAGAAATTTACCTGCTGTGATTGCACCACCAGATGCACCGCCAATATTCTTTATGTCAGCGATTTGAGATTTAATTTGCTCTCCATACTCATCCCAAAATGGTAATTGAACGATTCGCTCGTATACATCATTTCCAGCTTCATTTAAATCTTCGAACTCTTCATCACCGGCAGTTCCCATAGCAACTATTCCTTCCGGACCAATTGCACGAGCCGCTGCACCAGTTAAGGTAGCTGCATCTATCACTAATTCAGGGTCATATTGACTTGCGTATGATAAAGCATCAGCTAATATCATTCTTCCTTCTGCATCCGTATTCAATACTTCTACAGTTTTACCGCTATACATCGTAACAACGTCTCCTGGAGCATATGCATTTCCACCTGGACGATTATCGGTAGCAGGAATTAAACATATTACATGAACTGGTAATTCATTTCCAGCAATTGCACTCATTGCTCCTACCATCATTGCAGCACCGCCCATATCGCATTTCATGATGTCCATGCTATTGGCAGTTGGCTTCAAGCTAAGTCCACCTGTATCGTAAACAACTCCTTTGCCAACTAAAACGTAAGGTTTTGAGTTAATTGCATTTTTGGGTTTCCACTCAAGAATAGAAAAAGTTGCTGGCTCTACACTTCCTTGGTTAACCGCAAGCAGCCCGCCCATCTTGAGTGATTCGATTTTTTTCTGATTTAGTACTTCCACCTTATAACCAGCATCCGTGCTAATTCTTTTAATTTCATTTGAAAGTTGAGTGGCAGTTAAATAAGATTGAGGCTCATTTACTAAATCTCTTACTTCAAAAACAGAACGAATAATGTGATTCAACTCGGTTACTTCGGCTTTTCCAATACTTTCATGGGTAAGTTCAACTCCTGAAACAGAGTTCTTCCGTTTTTTTGCGTCAGAATAATATTTAAGAAATTGATAATTCCCTAAAACAAGACCTTCAGTGAAGGCAATTATTCGATCTGCATCAGTTGTTCCTGAGATATGGGCCTTTTTAACAGATTCTTGATTAAAGTACTTTCCAATAGTTGATCCTAACTCTCGAGTTCGTTCCAAATTATCCTTTGAATCAATCAAAGCGACAATAGCAACTTCACCAACATGATTTATTTTGATGGTTTTCTTCTTTTTTAAATTGTCCTTAACATAGGCCTTAGAGCCTGAAGGTAATTTAAGCTTAGAGACCTCATCAACACTAGTAACTAGATGAACTGCAGCCGCATCATTTGAAGCTTTTTTTACGTTTTTAACCACCATATCTTCATTTCATTTGCTTGCAAAAGTAACGATTTCAACAAATGCATTATTGAATCACTTGCAGGTTCGTCATTTAAATTACCTCCGTTCCTTTATTTTCAATACTATCAACAAAATAAAAACGCTAAATTTGTGTTAATAGAAAGTTAGAACTGAACGTTCATTAATTACGTTTAAGAACTAAGCCTAACCTTAAATGAAAAAACTATACTTAATTATCTTCTTGTTGATGCCACTGCTGGCTTCTGCAACTCATAATAGAGGTGGAGAAATTACGTACAAACATTTATTTGGGTTAACCTATGAGTTTACGATTGCTACTTGTACTAAAACATCTAGCCCAGCAGATCGGCCTGAATTAGAAATTAGTTTCGGGGATGGAACCTTAGATACTGTTCAAAGACTTTCGGTAACACCCATAGCTGGTTACGATGCGCAAAAGAATGTTTATGTAATTCAACACTCTTTTGTCGGATCAGGAACTTTCTTTATCTGCGTGAGTGACCCGAACAGGAATAGTGGAATCTTGAACGTTGGAGGAGCGGTTGGTTCTGATAATGTTGCGTTTTCCATTAGCTCTCAAATTGTGATTAGCCCATTTATTGGTGCACCTAACAACTCTGTAACTTTTGAAGACTGTCCTTGCCCAGAATATGCATGTGCTGGATTCCCCTATTGTTATAACCCTGAAGCCGTTGATATTGATGGTGATAGTATCGGTTATTCTTTGGCTATTCCTTTGGATGACGGATGTACTGCTTTGATTCTGGGAGTGAATTATTTTTATCCTGACGACTTTGGAGGGCCGATTACCTTAGATCCAATAACGGGTGATTTCTGTTGGAACAATCCAACGATGATAGGAGAGTTTAATATTGCAATTCTAGTTACAGAGTATCGAAACGGTGCTGAAATTGGTAATGTGTTACGTGATATTCAAATTACTGTAATTACAGGTTGTAGTAATTTCCCGCCAATAATTGACCCTATTCCCGATACGTGTGTAATTGCTGGATCAAACATTTCTTTCAGTGTTTTAGCAACTGATTCAGATGCTGGAGACAATGTTTCTTTAGATGCATCTGGCCTCCCTTTCATTGTAACTTCTAGTCCGGCAAATTTTGCAAGCGTAACAGGACTTTCTCCTCAATCTAGCATTTTCTCTTGGAACACAAACTGTAGCCATATTCGGTTAGCTGATTATCAAGTTTTCTTTTCAGCTGAAGACAATGGTGTACCAGAACTTTCTTCAACAGAAGCGATGAATATTAAAGTAGTGCCGCCAAGTCCTACCAGTTTATTGGCAACACCTTTAGGTAACACGATCAATTTATCTTGGAATGGTGGTCCATGTGTGTCACAATGTGAAGGCTACAATATTTACCGAAGTGTGAGCCCCTTGACTATTCCAAATGATCCTTGCTGTTACAATCCCAATCTAAGTCTTTACAATTACGATTTAATTGGAACTATTTCCAGTTCTGGGATAACGACTTATGTAGACAATGATAATTTAGCCATTGGTAATCAGTTCTGTTATGTTGTTACTGGAATTTATGACAATGGCTTATTAGAAAGTTGTCCAAGCGATACCTCTTGTGCTTCATTGGTTCAAGATGTTCCCGTAATTACGCACGTTACAGTTAACATTACAGATGTAGCTGCAGGAGAAGATTCTATTATGTGGGCTAAACCTGCGGAACTTGATACGCTTGCAGTGCCAGGACCTTATCATTATAAAGTTTATCATGGAACTGGATTTGCTGGAGCAAACACGTTAGTGTTTACCACTACTTCTGCAACAAGCTTAAGCTTAGTGGATACATTCTTTGTTCATACTGGAATAAACACGGTAGACGATGCAAATAACTACAGAGTTGAACTCTACGCAACTGTTGCAGGTGTCCCAGATTCCTTAGTTGGAACCACAAATGATGCGTCTTCCGTGTACATATCTACAGTTCCGAACGACAATAAAATTGATCTTTCTTGGACAGAAATTGTACCCTGGATAAACACAGAATATGAAGTGTATCGAGCTGATTCGTTCACGGGCACTTATGTGCTTCTTGATACGGCCTATACGAATTCCTATTCAGACACTGGACTAGTAAATGGGAATGACTACTGTTATTACGTTCGAAGTTTCGGTGGATATTCAGTTCCTGGAATTGTTTATCCAATATTAAATCGATCTCAGCGTACGTGTGATGTACCTGTAGATTTAACACCGCCTTGTCCTCCAACTTTAGACATTGTTCCGGATTGTCCGAATGAAGTATCTGAATTAATTTGGAACAACCCGAATAACTCATGTGCGGATGACGTGACCATGTATACCGTTTATTATACTGATTCTTTAGGGGGTAATTTTTACGAAATCGGAACAGTAAATTCTGCCACTGATACTACGTTTAGCTTTTCTAATAATGGATCTATTGCTGGTTGCTACTATGTTACGGCAACCGATTCTATTCAATACGGAAACGAAAGCGACAGTAGCAATGTAGTGTGTATAGACAATTGTCCAATCTACTTTTTACCAAACATCTTTACTCCAAATGGTGATGGTGCAAATGATTTTTTCATTCCAATACTTCCGTACAAATACATTAGAGATATCAATATTCAGATATTCAATCGATGGGGACAAGTTGTATTTACCACTACCGACCCTATGATTAGGTGGGATGGAAAATCTATGGAGAGTGGCGCAGATGTGCCCGAGGGTGTGTACTATTATGTATGTATTGTAAACTCTATCCGCTTATCTGGAATTGAACCGGTTGAGTTAACAGGTGTTTTTCACTTGATGAGAGGCGGATCAACTGGCAACGGAAACTAAGAAAGATGTTTACTGGAATTATTGAAGGGTTAGGAACTCTTAAGAAGATTACAAAAGAAGGAACGAACGTTCACTTTACTTTTTCCTCTCAATTTACTGACGAATTAAAAATTGACCAAAGTCTTGCTCACAATGGAGTATGCTTAACAGTGGTTAATATAGATCAAGATGAATACATTGTTACGGCAATCAAAGAAACGCTAGACAAGTCCAATCTAGGTGGCTTATCTGTTGGTAATATTGTGAATTTAGAACGATGCACTAAAATCGGAGCTAGGCTAGATGGTCACATCGTACAAGGTCATGTAGATACTACTGGAACTTGTGTAGCAATTGAGGAACTAGAAGGTAGTTGGAAATTCACTTTTGATTATACATACGATCAATCTCTAATTACTGTGGAGAAAGGATCAGCAACAATTAATGGCGTTAGCTTAACCGTTGTGGATAGTTCCGACCATGGATTTTCTGTTTGCATTATTCCATATACGTATGAGAACACTTCTTTTAAGCACATTGAAATTGGGTCAAAAGTCAATTTGGAATTTGATGTCATTGGGAAGTATGTGGCCAAATTGGAGCAAATGAAAATGTAACTTTTCACCGGTTCTCGTGGTTCTACTAATATGACTAGACCTCTTTTATTTATTTTAGTGATTTTCACCCTCTCGTCAACTGGTTTTTCAACAACACATATTACCAATACGTTTGGGTTTTGGGATGATGCTTCAACATGGGTTGGTGGTGTTATTCCGAGCGCTATTTCTTCGGATACATTTCTAATTAACCATCCTATTGCAATTGAACAAAGCATTACGCTCGAACCAAACGCATACATGAGAATAGATTCAGCCGGTGGAATATGTGGTCACCATAAGCTTACAGCTACCAATGCGTTAATAGACATGTACGGAATCCTAGAACTTGATACGTTACAATTAATTAGCTCACAAGTTTATTGTAACGCACCTGGATACATCACTTTAACTTTGTTTGGTCAGTTAAGTGGCACAGGAGCACTCCTAACCACTAGTGGTGGTGGATCGATTGCCGTAGGCCCATGGTTTGATTGTTCGCTACCTGCATACAATTTCACACTTGACATTGAGGAAAAAATGCTGCTTGACGTAGACATTTATCCAAATCCGACTTCTGATTTTATAACGATTAAAACCCTACAATTGGTTGGACCAATGTCGATTTCTATTTTTGATTTAACTGGGAAGACGTGTTTTGAATTAATTCAAAATGAAGGAACAACTCAAGAGATCGACATCCGACATCTAAAAACTGGCATCTATCAAATTCGAATTTTAAATGATGGAAAAACAGGGAACTCTAAGCTCTTGAAACTTTAATAAAGGCTATTTAACAAGACTTCTAATGCCGAAGTATCAATACCACATTCTGCATATAGTTCGTCTTGCGTTCCATGCTCAATAAAGCTATCTGGAATACCAAGAGAATGAATCTTTTGATCAAATCCATTTTCATTTTTCCAGCTCAAAATAGATGTGGAGAACCCACCAATCAATGAGCCGTCTTCAATAGTAATAATATGTTGATGCTTGGAAAACGCTTCCATTAAAAGTTCCTGATCCAATGGTTTTAGACATCTCATATCGTAATGAGAAACATTAGCTCCATTTACAATTGCTTCATGAACGAAATTTCCTACATGGCCTATTGATAATACCGCTATATCGGAACCTTGATTTAGTTTCCTTCCTTTTCCAATTTCAAAAAAACGGAAAGGTTGTTTGTAATCTAAATGAACACCTCTACCTCTTGGGTATCTAATAACAACTGGGCCCTCCATGTCAACAGCCGCATTTAGCATATCTCTTAGCTGAAGTTCATTCATTGGAGCCAGAACAGTTAAGTTCGGTATTGGATTTAAAAACGCTAGATCAAAAGCTCCTTGATGTGTAGCGCCATCATTTCCTGCTAATCCAGCGCGATCAACACAAAATATAACGTGTAAATTTTGGAGCGCAACATCATGTATTAACTGATCATAACCGCGTTGCAAAAACGTAGAATAAATACTACAGAAAGGAACCATTCCTTTTGCAGCTATCCCTGCCGAAAACGTCACTGCATGTTGTTCAGCAATACCCACATCGAAAAACCGATCTGGAAATTGTTTGGCAAAATTACTCAAGCCAGAACCAGAACCCATTGCTGGTGTAACTGCAACAATCCTTGAATTCAATTTGGCTAATTCAATTAACGTCTCTCCAAAAACGTCTTGGTAATTAGGAGGTAGTAGTTCTTCTTTAATATCTCTAACTCCAGTTGTTCGGTTAAATTTTCCAGGTGCATGCCAGATTGTTTGATCTCCCTTTTCGGCAGGCTCAAAACCTTTTCCTTTTATCGTTTTAACATGAATCACATGGACGCCTTTTTGGTATTTATCCTTAGACAATTCCTCGATAAGTCCATGTAAATTGTGGCCATCAATTGGGCCATTATAATCTAAACCTAGATCATAAAAAATATTTTGGTATGGATTAATATTGGATAGATGTTGACTCATTCCTCCAACATTTTCATCAATAGACATCCCGTTATCATTCACTACAATGAGCAAATTAGAGTTACTTAGAGCTGCATTGCTCAAGGCTTCAAAAGACATTCCTCCAGTCAATGCCCCGTCACCAATAATCGCAACATGATTGGTGTCTTCTTTTAGCAATAAAGAAGCTTCCGCCATTCCTAATGCAGCAGAAATGGAAGTTGAAGAATGGCCAGTTCCGAAAGCATCGAATTCGCTTTCTGAAATTTTTGGAAATCCGGAAATCCCTGCTTTGTTTCGAATCGATTCAAATTCAACTTTTCTTCCTGTTAGAAGTTTATGCGCATATGCCTGATGGCCTACATCCCAGACTAATTTGTCAACAGGCGTATTAAACCTCCTATGTAAAGCAATAGTTAGCTCAACGGCCCCCATAGATGCACCAAAATGGCCAGGATTCTCAGACATGACATCGATGATAACCGATCTAATGTTTTCAGCTAAGCCCAACAATTCTGGAACAGACATCTTCTTTAGGTCAGACGGGTGATTAACAATATGTTCTGCTGTTACTTTCAGGATTGCTCAAAGGTACGAACTAAGCAGTTAATTATTTAAAAACTAACTCCATGAACTTTTGAGTTTTTCTAGCTTTTGTATAAACAATAGATA
>JBLIOB010000013.1:0-31336 GCA_047639575.1 Parvicellaceae bacterium | reverse complement strand
GATGTTTCAAGCACCGCAGTTAGTATTGATGATGTTCTTGCTCTACTTGTAACAGTTGATGGTTTTTCTTATGGATCGCACCCATTTGCAACAGAGGATGAGCTTCCAACGATTCCAGTTGATGGGGGAATTTGGAATTTAGGTAGTAATGGATTCCCTTCTAATGGAAGCAGTTTTCCTATTACTGGTGGAAATATTATTTGTAATGATTTAACTAGACCTTCTGACGTCTTGAGTATATACAGCAACAAATTAATTAAGGATGCAATCAAAGGAAGTCAAATTTGGAATGTAAGATCTACTCTTTCTGTTAGTGGAATTACTGGTGATGAGCTTAATCCTTGGGATGTGACAAATTCAGGAACACCATTCACAGTATCAGATACTGCTTCAATGGGTTTTCATATTAAAAAATTCCGTCAAGGTCAGGAAGTAGTAAATCACATTAATCAATTAGGACTTGCAATGAAAAATGCTGATGAGAATTTCCAAAATTGGAAAATGTTCTTCTGTGCTGGTTCTGATGCGCATGGATCGTTTAACTTTTCTAACACTGGTAATTTTGCAGGATTTGGTACTATTAATAACAATGCAGTTGGAAAATTAAGTACGATGGCATATTGCCCTAGTGGAATGGGTGCGAATGGGACGGAAGTATTGAGAGCTCTTTATAATGGCAATGTTTCTTTGTCTGATGGCCCGATTTTAAATATGGGAATTAGTACGGATGGAGATACGACCTCCAATCAGCTTATAATGGGACAAGATGAGTGGTTAGATCCATTGCTCTCAGATGATATTTACGTGAATTTTAATTACATAACTACTCCTGAATTCGGAGATATTACAAATTTCGTATTTGTGGTTGGAACATCTACGGGCGAATTTAAAAGAGCTATAACGTTGCCTCAAGTCACCGGTAACAATAACGTAAGCTACAAATTAATAGATTTAATGGATTCTGTTTTCGGTGCTTCTGGAACTCCCACAGGAGAGTATATGTATATCAGAGCCGAAATGGCTACTTATATTGATTATAGCGCTGCTACTACCATATATCGGACGAATTATGATATTTTCCACGGAATGACTAATCCGATTTGGATCAAATGGGAAACACCTGTTTCTCCTTATCCAAATGAATTTACAATCTACCCTAATCCTACAACTGGCAGCGTTAATTTATCGTTAGAAAGCACCCATAATTATAATTGGTATTCGCTTTATAACTCTATCGGACAGAAAGTTCAAGAAGGTGAAATTTTAACCAATCCAATTCCAATTGATCTTTCAACCTATAGCTCCGGTTTATACACGTTGAAAGTGTTTTCTGATGCTGGCGCGACAGCTGCTGGCAAAGTGGTAAAGATTAGTCATTAGCCTTGTTATTAAATTTAGATTAATGCGACTTGATAACTGATCACTTGGTTTTCTTTTCAAAAATTTCTACAAGCGTAGAACCATCTGATTTCTTATATCCCCGGAACATACCTGTTGTGTTGAAGTCCCAAGCAACGTTTCCTTTATAATCCAAGCCAATCATTCCTCCGTCTCCTCCAAGTGAATCAATATCTTGATGAATTACTTGATTCATAGCTTCTTCCAGTGAACGATTATCGTATTTCATAATACTCGAAACTTCATGAGCCGCTAAAGTTCTTATAAAGTACTCCCCAGTTCCGGTACATGAGATTCCACAAGTTGAGTTGTTTGCATAGGTTCCAGCGCCAATAATAGGGGAGTCTCCGATTCTTCCAAATCGTTTGTTGGTCATGCCTCCGGTTGAAGTACCAGCTGCAATGTTTCCATCTTTATCCAAAGCTACAGCACCAACGGTACCATATTTAGTGTAATCTACTTCGCTAGAAAAAGTTGGATGATAAACGTGTTTTTTACCGTTCGATTTTGCCGCATCTAAAATTGATTTTATTTGATTATACCTTTTCTCTGTATAGAAATAAGAGCTGTCAACTATTTCCAAACCATAGCGTTTCGCAATTATAACCGCGCCTTGGCCAGATAGCATTACGTGTTTAGAACTATCCATCACGATTCTGGCAGCTAGAATTGGATTTTTAATATAATTAACTCCAGCCACAGCACCAGAATTGAGTGTTCTTCCGTCCATTATGGAAGCATCCATTTCCTGTTCCATTTCGCTGTTGTACACAGAGCCTTTACCCGCATTGAAATTTGGTGAATTTTCTAAATAAGTAATAGCCGCCTGGATGGCATCAAGTGAAGTACCACCATTTTCTAGTAGTTCATAGCCTAAGTTTAAGGCTTCATTAAGCTCTTCCTTATATACAATTTGTCTCTGAGAATCAACATAAGATCGATCAATATCCCCAGAACCTCCATGAATAATAATGGCAAATGGACTAACGTTATCAGCCTCCGGTTCTGATGCGCCCCTTTCCTCAGTTGGATTTGGCCGTTGGCTGCATGAACTGATGGCAATTACTAATATTATTAGAGCGTTAAATCTTCTCATTTTAAAAATTTTGTTGGTTGAAAAGTACTAAAGAAAAGGCAAACAGTTGTTCGATGAATTTACATTTTGTAACACATATTTCGCTTTTCATCTAAATGGGTTTAGTAATCGATAAAACGCTATTCATCTAGGTCTTTAGTCTGTTTGTCGATGTTTTTAAATTTCGCAATTCTTGATGGGCCAGCCCCTCAATATACCAAGATAAGCTTCTTTAGTGTTCCAAATTTGAACTATTATGGATTAGATCGTATAGTTTTGCTCCAAATTACTTACACTAATTAAACTTTACTGAAATGAATCTAATTTCGAAAGGAATTTTAGGTGCCATATTGGTCCTTGCAATAGCAATCCCATTTAATTATACTGCTCAATCAACTTTCCGTATCAATTATGATATAGACAATTTCGATTTGCCAGGAGGAGTTGTTGAAGCAGCTTCTGGAAACTACGTGTTCGCTGGAACAAATGCATCTTTTATTCCATTATACGGAGATTTAACTGAAATCGACATTAATGGAAACGTAGTTTGGTCGAAAAGCTACATTGCTTCAATTGCTACATCATTTAATGACATTAAGAGGGTTTCAGCAGGCGGATACACTGTAGCAGGCGGTTCAAGCCCGGGACTGATGTTAATGAATGTTGATGCAACTGGTAACTTTAACTGGGGTAATCGTTATGAAACAAATAACGGGGCTGATGACTATGCTTCAAGATTTAAGCAGACTTCCGATGGCGGATATATCTGTGCAGGTCAGGTATCTGGTTATGACGTTGATGGAGGAGGACCTGCAGTTCCTTTAGATTCAAATAATATTTTCATTGTAAAAACGAATGCAGCCGGTACAATGTCATGGCATAACATAATTGTTGTTACTACTGCTTTTGATAATGATCATTTTGTAAATGATGTTGTTGAAGTTTCAGATGGATACATTTTTGTTGGAGAAACAAGTGAGGATCAGCCCACAGACAATACAGATATTTTACTTTTTAAAACTGACTTAAGTGGCAATTTAGTTTGGATCAAGAAAATAGATCTTGGAGGTACTGGAGAAGGGCTTACCTCGGCAAAATTAATGGCAAGTGGGGATGTTCTTGTCGGAGGTTATTTTTCATCCAAAGCATTAATGATGGTTGTGAATAGTGCTGGAACGGTAACTTGGGCCAACGGATACGATGATCCAGCCTTACTTACCACAGAAGTACTAGTCAACACTGACGCCTTTGTGACTAGTGACGGAAAATATGCATCACTAGGAACTTATATCGATCCTCTTGGAGGCCCGCAAATTGGAACCTATCTTATTAAAGTAGAACCGGCCACCGGGGGTATAATTTTTCAGAAATTTTATACAGGAGGCCTCAGTTCATTGTTGCCTGAAGGTTTTCAGGTATCAACAGACAATGGTTATATGATGGTAATGATGGCGCAACAAATGACTGGATTTAATTATCATGCCATTAAAACTGATCAAAATGGTGATTTACTGGACCCTGCTTGTTTTGCTGGAACCATTAATGTAAGTAATTCAGGGTATACACCTTCCTGGACCACAGTTACGCCTACAACCTACACTGGAGCAACTGAAAGTGCCTTCATTCCGGTAGTTTCTAATGTAACTCCTACAGAAGTTGTTGATTGCATTACTTGTTCTTTATTAGACCCTACTGCTTCAGCTGCACCAACAACAATTTGTGAAGGTTCGTCCTCACTTATTTCGGCTTCAGGTTCTGGGGGAGGCGTCACTTATGAAATATACACCGTTCCTTCAGGTGGAACCAGTATTGGAAATGCTCCATTTTCTGTGTCTCCAACCAGCACAACAACTTATTACATTGAGGCAACAGATGGGTCCTGTACGAGTAATAGAATTCCGGTAATTGTAACGGTTAACCCACAACCATCGATATCTGTGTTGCCCGCAGCACCTACGATATGTACGGGAGATAATGTTTCTTTAACTGCTTCTTCAGGCGGGCCGTCTCCGAGTTATGTCTGGTCTCCTGCTGGTGGATTAAGTGGAACTACAGGGGCGACTGTCACCGCTTCTCCCGGTGCGACTCAAATTTACACGGTAACCGTTACTGACGCCAATACTTGCACTAATAATACAACGGTAACGGTAACTGTTGTTCCACCACCAGTTGCACTGATTACTGGTCCAACAACCGTTTGTGATAACCAGAGTATTACTTTAACTGCTACTCCTTCAGGAGCGAGCAGCTATTTATGGAGTACCGGAGAAACCACTGAAACAATCGTTATTAGTCCTGGAACGAGTACTTTATATGATGTTACTGTAACGGCAGGATCTTGTAATGACAATGATACTCACATGGTAAATGTGAACACCGCGCCAACAGCTGGCATTTCAGGAACCACAACAATATGTGCAGGTGACGCAACAACCTTAACTGCATCTCCAGGTTCGGGGGTTAATTATACTTGGAGTACAGCAGAAAGTACTGGCTCTATTAGTGTTTCGCCAGTTGTGAATACAACTTATCAAGTTTTAGTGTCAGACGGAAACGGTTGTGTGGATTCTATTCAACAATTAGTTTCAGTTAATGCGCTACCAACAGTTACAGGTGCCGGGTTGCCTAGTACAACTGTTTGCAATGGCGATATGGTAACGTTAACTGGTTCAGGAGCCACTTCATATGTATGGACAGGAGGAGTGTCGGACGGAATTCCTTTTCCCGCTACTTCAACGGCTACTTATACAGTTACCGGAACAGACGCTAACAGCTGTACAAATACAGATAACGTAACGATTACTGTTAATGCTTTACCAACAGTTGTTGCGAATTCGGCAACCGGGACAACAGCTTGTGCTGGAGATATGGTGACATTAACAGGTTCTGGAGCATCTTCTTATACTTGGACTGGAGGAGTTTCCGATGGAATTGCTTTTCCAATTGCAGGAACAAATACCTATACTGTAACAGGAACAGATGGTAACGGTTGTGTTAACTCAGATGCCATTACTGTTACGGTAAATTCTCTTCCATCAGTTACTGCCAATGCATCTCCTGGCGCAACTGTATGTTCTGGCGATATGGTAACTTTAACTGGTGCTGGAGCTACTTCATATTCATGGACAGGTGGTATCACAGACGGTGTCCCATTTGCTGCCACAAGTACTTTAACTTACACCGTTACTGGAACAGATGGTAACAGCTGTACTAATACTGATAATGTTACGGTTACTGTTAATGCATTGCCTATTGTGACAGCTAATGCGGCTCCGAGTTCAACAGTTTGCTCTGGCGATATGGTGACTTTGTCAGGTTCTGGTGCATCTTCTTACACATGGACTGGAGGAATATCTGATGGTGTTCCTTTCGCTGCAACTATCACAGCCACATATACAGTGACTGGAACAGATGCCAATAGTTGCGTGAATACTGATGCAATAACAATAACTGTAAATGCTCTGCCAACCATTACTGTAACCGGATTAGATACAATTTGTGATGGAGATGCGACCACGCTTACCGCATCAGGAGCGACAAGCTATAGTTGGGATACTGGCGATAATACTCCGTCTACCACGGTCACACCTGCATCAACTACTACCTACATTGTAACAGGAACGGATGCAAATTCTTGTGTAAATACTGCTGCTGTGACTGTTGCGGTATTGCCTCCACCAACGGCTGTAATTACTGGACCTATAACCGCATGCGATAATGCTCCAATAACGCTTACGGCCTCCGGTGGTGGAACCTATTCTTGGAGTACGGGATCTACAGCTAGTTCTATTGTAGTGAACCCAACAACAGATTCAACGTATGCAGTAACTGTTTCGATAGGTACGTGTTCAGACGTGGCGACTCAAACAATAACCGTTAATACTGCTCCGACAGGATCTGTTACAGGTTCTAATGTTGTTTGCTTAGGCGATACCGCAACGTTAACGGCATCAGGAGGAACAACGTACAATTGGAATACAGGTGGTTCAAGTTCATCTGAAGTTGTTTCACCTAGTACCGCAACTACTTATGAGGCATATGTAGAGGATGCAAATGGCTGTATAGATACGGTACAATTTCTAGTAAATGTCAACCCGCTTCCAAATATATCTATTTCTGGAAATGACAGTATATGTATCGGTGATTCAACAGTTTTAACAGCTGTAGGTGGAATAGCATATACTTGGAGCACTACAGAAGTTACTTCGTCAATATCGGTTAACCCGTCTACCACATCAACGTATACAGTGACGGGCTCGGATATAAATACTTGCTCAAATACAGTAAGCGTTATCATTACCGTTTTACCTCCGCCAACTGCATCAATTACAGGTGATACTCTTGTATGTCAAGGTTCACCAATCTTGTTGGTAGCTTCTGGCGGTGGCAGCTATTTATGGAATACTGGTGCAACTACTACGTTTATTACAGATTCTCCAGTTACAACAACCAGTTATTCAGTTGTTGCATCAGTTGGTACTTGTTCAGACACTGCACAATATACGGTGAACGTAACACCAACACCAGCAGCAGATGCAGGTAGCGATGTAACTATAATTATTGGTCAAACTGTAGATTTATTTGCATCTGGAGGCTCAACCATAACCTGGTTAGCAGATCCAACTTTAAGCTGTACGAATTGTGACGATCCAACAGCTGCTCCAACTTCTAGTACCACTTACTGTGCCGAGGTAATTGAAAATGGCTGCGTTGACACGGCCTGTGTTACCGTAACAGTAGATATTCAGTGTGGTGATTTATTTGTGCCAACTGCATTCTCACCAAATGGGGATGGAAGCAATGATTGTTTTAAAGTTTATAGTAATTGTTTGAAGACTCTTAATCTAGTGGTTTATGCAAGATGGGGAGAAGTGGTCTATGAATCTTCAGATGTTGATGCCTGTTGGGACGGGACATATAAAGGAGAGGAATTGAACACCTCTACGTTTATATACATTGTTGAAGTTAGTTTGTTAGACGGCACCACTGAGTCGCTTAAAGGAAACATTTCATTAATCCGATAAATTAAGTAAGATGAGAGTATTTATCATTATGGTTCTGCTAAGTGCAGCGGTGTTTGGGCAAAATGTTATTGCTCAAAATATTGCTTTCGAAAAATCAAACTTCAAAGATAGGTTGACTGGTTTTAAAGTTGCTTTAAAACATAAAAACCAAGGGGATTTGTATTTATTTCAGCACGATTATAAAAAGGCTTTAACTGAATTTTTAGCGGCAAACGAATTTAATCCAAATAGCGTTGAAGTAAATTGTAAAATAGGAGAGAGCTACTTACATACAACCCACAAGGAAATTGCATTAAAACACTTGTCAGTTGCTTTGAAATTGGATAGTAAAATGGATAGTTATTATATTATGTTATTAGGGAAATCCTATCACATGATGAATCAATTTGAAGACGCCATTAAGTATTACCAACGGGCAAAAGCAACACCAAGCAAGGTTAAAAATGACGTTCCAGAAATTGCACAACGGCATATTGAAGAATGCAATAACGGGGATTATCTAGTTCTGCATCCTGTTAATGTAAAAGTTGAAATATTATCAAAAGCAATAAATACTGAGCATCAAGAATATGTGCCGGTAATAACAGCGGATCATTCTGAAATGTTCTTCACCTCTAGAAGGCCAAGTAATATTGGAGGTAATGTGGATATAGTAATTGCTGATTATTTTGAGGATATCTATCATTCAGTAAAGAAGGATGACAAGTGGGGGGAATCAACTAATCTTGGAATGCCTATAAACTCAGAGCGTCACGATGCAACCGTAGGACTTTCTTTTGACGGGCATAAATTGTTTCTATACAGAGATGACTCTAAAGGTATCGGGAACATTTATGTTAGCGAAAGAGATGGGCTCACTTGGAAAGAACCAGTAAAATTATCAGCCCCGATTAACTCAAAAAATACAGAAACCTCAGCATGTTTTGACCACACCGGAAATACAATCTACTTTGTTTCTGATCGAAAAGGAGGATTAGGAGGAAAGGACATTTATGTGTCTTCTCTTTCAAAAGAAGGTAAATGGGCAGTTGCGGTGAACCTAGGTGCCGTTGTGAACACCATGTATGATGAAGATGCGGTGTTTATGCATGCTGATGGAAAAACCCTTTATTTCAGTTCGAAAGGGCATAATAGCATGGGAGGCTACGATATATTTAAAACAACATTAGATAAAGGTATTTGGACAAAGCCAGTGAACATTGGCTTCCCAGTGAATTCTCCAGATGACGATGTTTGTTTTGTTTTATCTGCTGATGGAGAGTCTGGGTACTTTACTTCTGACAAGGTTCATGGTGAAGGGTTAAGAGATATTTATAAAATCACATTTAACGATGTGATTAATGAACATAATAGACCAAAATTGACTTTGGTTAAAGGAGTTATCACTGACGAAGAAACAGGAAAACCGTTGAAGGCTACCATTGAAGTTTATGACAATGATCTGGGTGAATTAATAGGAACCTTTGAGTCCAATAGTGCTACAGGTAAGTATATGCTTTCCCTTCCGTCTGGTCATCATTATGGAATTAACGTGGAATCAAAAGGCTATTTATTCTATTCAGAAAGTATTGATTTACCAGAAACTAAATTGTTTGAAGAGGTGACAGATAACATTGGATTAGACCGCCTGAAAGTAGGAAATAAAGTGGTTTTAAATAATATATTTTATGACTACGGTAAGGCCACGGTTAGCACGGAATCACATAACGAATTGGATAAAGTGGTGAAATTGTTAAATGGAAATCCAGATTTGAAACTGGAAATGTCTGCGCACACAGATTCAAGGGGAGGAGACAGCTTTAATCAAAAACTATCTCAAGAACGAGCCCAATCAGTTGTGGATTTTCTAAAGTCGAAAGGGATCGCTAAAAATAGATTAGTGGCTATGGGGTATGGTGAGAAGATGCTTGTTGTTTCCGATAAAGAAATTGAAAAAATTATTGACGAAGCTGGGCAGGAAAAATTGCATCAGAAAAATCGAAGAACAGAATTTAAGATTATAGAATAACATTTAATACACTACACTTATGAAAAAGTTACTATTAATAGCGTTTGGATTCACTAGCATAGTTTATGCTCAGGACATTCATTTTTCGCAGGTCGGCATGACTCAACTGCAATTAAATCCTGCAAATGCTGGTTCTGAATTTGGATTAAGAGGAATTGTCAATTATAGAAGTCAATGGAAGAGTGTTTCTGATCCGTTTGTTTCAATGATGGCTTCATATGATATGAATTTTAAAAAATCTACGTCAAAGACTGGCTATTTTGCAGGAGGTTTATTCGTTTTTAACGATAAAGCCGGCTCTGCATTAATGACCCAAACTCAGGCAAACCTTTCTGTAGCTTATCATGTTAATTTAACTGATGAACAGTCATTAGGTTTAGGAGTTCAAGGTGGCTATTTCCAACGTACAGCTAACATTGATCAGTTAACTTGGGGAGCTCAATATGATGGGTATAGTTATGACCCTACTTTAACTTCAGGAGAGAATACAGCTTTAGGGTACGCCTTTGGAGTAGCAGATTTTGCAGCTGGAATTACTTATACTTATAGAAACGGAGATAGGTACATGACAAGTAATGACCAGAAATTGATAATTGCTGGATTTTCGATGCAACACATAAATCAACCTAAATATGCTTATCAAGATTTAGTTGATGATCCTTTGAAGTTCAGGTTTGTTGGGCATCTAAATGGGATGATTGGGATTACTAATTCTTCTTTCTCGCTTCAGCCTTCCGCACTTTATATGAGACAGGGTCAATTGCAAGAAATCATGGCTGGAACTAATTTTATATACAAATTCAAAGACGCGTCTAAGTACACAGGAAACCTTAAAGGTGGGTCATTTGGAATAGGTGGACACTATAGGTTTGGCGATGCTTTTGTATTGAGCACTCTTTTAGAAATAGGGAATTATACATTCGGTTTTAGTTACGATTTGAACACCTCTTCTTTGAATGGTGCAAGTAATGGGAAAGGGGCTTTTGAATTCTCACTTAGATATGTTGCTCCAAACCCATTTGGTGGTGCAAAATCGCATGCAAGATTCGGATAAACCTGATTAGTGTAAGTTAAGTTTATTCAGCAACTGCCCTTTCGATGTATTCGTTAGGGTAGTTGTCGTTTAGTTATCAGCTAGTTAGAAGTGTACGCCTTTACCCTTTCAAAGTTTAGTAATAAGTATACCAAGGAGAAAAACCCGCAATAAATACAGCGAATGCAACGACTGAACATAGGATGGCTCCAATAGTTAAAATGTATAATCCATGTTTCCGGTCTTTTGCTGAAAACGCATATACCTTTTCTCCATTTGGTAAAGTCCTTTTCATTTTCATGATCAATGAACCTAGAAATATGGAAAGAAAACCGGAGTACACAAAGATGACTGGTCCTAGTATAGCTAGGATGTAGCCGAATACGATAAGTTTACTTGATTCATCTTCTGGTTTTTTTAAGGTTTCAATTCGATCTGTTTCGAAAGACTTAATTTCTTCTGGTTTGAATATCACGCCTCGTTTATGTAGTAATTGGGCGGCAAGTCTCTGATCTATTTCGCCCCATTCATCAGGTTTCTTTAATATGTTCGTTAACTCTTTATCTGAGAAATCAAATAGATAATAATCTTGATCTAACTCTGTAATTATTTTATCTGCTTCATCCACTAGAATTTTACGGGCCTTTTCGAAATCGCCTAGTCGTATTAGAATAAAATAGCTGTCGTTGAGAGAGTGGCCCGAAAACGATTGATCCAGATTTGAAACATTATTAGTTTGCAAAACTGGAATGTCAGCTTGTTCAAATAGAGTGGCATAATCATCCGCCTCGATCTGATCTCTGACTGTCTTGAATTTTAGAAACTCTTTCGGGTCTAATTCCTTATTGTTTATAAACTGTGAATCAATTTCGTCCATCCTAAGAAAGGTATGGAAATAATAAAGAAGAATTTAATCTCCATATTCCACCCACATACTTTCTATGATTCTTCGATTTGTAGCTAACCATCGATCCGCCCTTTTTTGCTCACTGTCTGGCATAGGATTGCCCGCGAGATTGAATGTTGCTAACCGTGTGAGTTTCTTAATTCCGTCAGGAGCAACACTCAGGAGGTTGTTTTCTAAACCTAAGTTTTCGATGCTTTCCATTTTTGCTAGTTCTCTTGGAATAGTATCTAGCATATTTCCGCCTAGGCTGAAAAACTGCACATTTACCAAACTTCTAATTTCTCTTGGAAGATGTGTAAGTCGATTTTTTTCAAAGTCCAAATAAGTAAGATTCGTCAAGTACTTAATTTCACGTGGTACCCGATGAATTAAGTTTTTTTCGCAATCTAATTTTCTCAAATTGGTAAGCCCTTTGATTTCTTTAGGTAGCGTGCGAAGTCGGTTTGAGTCCAGTTCTAGTGTTCTAAGGTGCGATAATTTCCCTATTGAAATTGGTAAAAATGTAATTCTATTTTCTTCAAGCTCTAGCGTTGTTAGATTGGTGATGTCGCCAATGTTATTAGGTAAGGAAGTAAGCTTATTGAAATTGGCGTTGATTAAATATAAGTTTTCCATTTTCGCCAACTCTTCTGGGAGTTTTCGCAATTGGTTGTTGGATACGTTCAGGATCGAGATTTTTAAATTACCGATCGAACTTGGCAGCGATTTTAATCTATTATTATGAATCATCAACCGATTGACTTTAGTCAACTGTCCAATCGAATTCGGAAGCGATTCTAGCAGATTGTCATTCAGAATCAACGTTTGTAGGTTTTTAAGGTCCCCAATTGATTCAGGAATGGAGGATAGTTTATTATGATCTAGCACTAATTCTTCCAAGCCTGTCATTTCACCAATTCCTTCAGGCAGTGTGGTAAGTTTATTGCCGTTAAGATTAAGTGTTCTTATTTTTTTAAGACCTCCAATGCCATTTGGTAATGATTCGAATTGATTGTTACTTAATTCGATAGAAACTAGTTCTTTGCAATTGCCAATGCCTTCTGGAAGTGTAACGAATTTATTATTTCTCAGGTCGAGCGTTCTTAAAATTGTCATTCCACCAATTCCATCGGGAAGGCTATTCAGTTCGTTAAATTGTAAATCTAAATACGTAATCGCAGTCAGCCCTCCAATAGATTCTGGAATGCTTTTTAGCTTATTGTGGTGTATAGATAAAGAAGTGCATGATGAATAATTTCCAAATCCTTCAGGTAAGGAATTAAGTTTATTATTAAATAATTGAATATGAATTATCGAGTCAAGCTTACCAATAGACTGTGGTAATTCTGTTAGGAGATTGTCATTTAAATACAAGTTTCGCAGAGCTGATAGATCGCCTATATCACTTGATATTATTGCAAGCTGATTATTCCGAAGATCCAGAGTTGTTAATTTATTAAGCTTTCCGAATCCGTCTGGTAATGACGTTAGTTTATTGTTATTTAATGGAATGCTCACTAATTCCGTAAGATTTTGGATTTCAGCAGGAAGCGATTCCAATAGATTATTGTTTAACTGGAATACTCCAAGATTAACTAGCAGACCAATTTCTTTAGGAAGGGATTCCAGTTCGTTATGATCTATGTCAAAATGAATAAGATTAACCAGATTGCCAATTTCTGGCGGCAAACTTTTAATTTTATTCCAATCAAAATCCAACTGTTCCAGTTTAGTAAGTTTGCCTATTTCTGAGGGGATGCTGGTTAGTTTGTTTCTGTCGGCATCTATCCATTTTAAATTAGTAAGAGTCCATAGCTCGTCCGGCAATTCGGTAATGTAATTTCCCTCAATTTCTAATATTTCAAGGTTGATTAATTGTTCTATGCCCTCGGGGATTGCTCTTAATCGGTCTTCTTCAAGGTCTAAATGATAAACTCGTTCAGGATGTTTAAGAGCGCTGGACATCGATTTATAAGTTCTTCCTGGTTGTGCTTGAGCGCCAATTGCTATCATTAAAAAAGCAACTAAGATTATATTCTTCATATTGATAAGATGAAATGAGCATTTGATTTTCATACGCTCATAATGGCGCGATTATTCAAAGGATACAGAAAGGAGGAGAAAGGGGAATGTTTAAAGGAGAAAGGAGAAAGGAAGAGAGGAAGAGAGGAAAAGAGGAAAGCTCCAGGGAAAAATGGTAGGGGTTAGAGCTCGTAGATCGTTAGACCGCTTCTAAGCTTAGGTTCAATATAAGTGCTTTTAGGAGGCATCGAATTTTTAGTGTCTGCCACTAACATTAGTTCTTGAACCGAAACAGGGAATAAGCCAAAAGCTATTTTTGCTTCTCCTCGGTCCACTTTCGCTCGAAGTCCTTTCATACCAAGTTTACCATTTAAGAAACTGATTTTAGGGTCAGTCTTAAGGTCTGTAATTCCAAATATTGGGGATAATATAAGTTGACTGAGTAACTCTGGATCCAAATGATCTTTTGGATTATCAGAATTCGGCTCATTTAACAAGTTTAAGCAATACCACTTTTTGTCCAAATACATCGAAAATTCATGCTTTTTGGTTGGTTTAAAGTCTTTTTTGGCCTTTTTAATCGAGAAATTAGCAGAAAGTGCAGAAATCAAATTTTCAGGAAGTATGCCATTCATTTCGGTTACTAACCTGTTGAAGTCGTAGATTTTTAATCTGTTTTCTGGGATAAGAAAAGCCATGAACGAATTATATCCTTCCGTTCCGTTGTGATCAGGATTATTTGCCTTGCGTTCTTCGCAAAGAAGAGCGGAACTAGCACATCGGTGATGACCATCAGCAACGTAAACGTCTGAAATTCCATCAAATTTCAGTATTAATGTGTCTATTGTTTCCTGATCATCAATAACCCAAACTTCATGTTTAATTTGATCTGGAGTAGAAAACTCATATTCGGGCCTCACTGTCATTCGATTTTGATATATCTCCATAATCGAAGGATCTTCCCGGTGAGTTAGTAACACAGGCTCTGCATTAAAACCACATATATCTAAGTATGTTTTGAATATTTCTTCTCGACTGGTAATGGTTTGTTCATGGACTTTAACATGTCCTTCAACGTAATCGCTTATACCAACTCCAACTGTTAACCCTAAAAAAGCATGATCGCCAACTGTTTGTCGGTATAAATAGAAACAAGGGTTTTCGTCCTGAATAAAGATCTCCTTTTTCTTAAAATCTTCATACTTGGCTTGGACTTTTTCAAACCGCTCTATACTATTTGGTCTTGTTTTATCAGATTTTTTAAACTCAGGATTTATAATGTGTAAGAAGCTGAAAGGGTTCTCAATTAATCCAGCATTTAATATTTGTTTCGTGTACGTGTAATGCGGCCTGCTAGCCACAAGGTGAGCTTTGTCCCTGACTGGCCGGATTGCTTTAAACGGTATTATTTTGGCACACATGGCGCGAAAATAAGCAAAAGACTATATCGCGCACACATCGTTTATATTATTTTTATGATGAATGAATGATTTCGTGAATTCCAATAAGACAAACGAAGTAATAATCCAGTATAGAGTTAATCTAAATTTTGAATTTATATCTTATTAAAAAGACTAGCGTTATGAAGTGGAGTTGCAGCAAAAAATGGGTTAGAATATTTGCTGGATGATGATAACAACGTTATTCTAAGAAATTAAAAAAGTATTCGACTGAATACCAACATTTCACAATTTCGAAGTAAATAGGCTTATCTCCCAAAATGTAGTTACATTTGCAACGCTAATTGGTTCTATTAGTTAACGCTAATGGATTAAAAGGGAACTAGGTGTAAATCCTAGGCTATTCCCGTAGCTGTAAGCTTCAAGATGTTATTTAAACCACTGTTTGCCCCCGGTAAATGGGAAGGAAATAACAAGCGAAGTGAGCCAGAAGACCTGCCAAAATGCACAATCAAGCTTTCGGGATAAAAGCATCGATATGTGAATTGCGCAGGTAATTCTAATCGAAGTCTTTTCTCTCTTTTTATTAATCAACGATCTTAAAAATAAACGGATCGTTAAATTTAAAAAGAATGAAAAAAATTTACTTATCAATTTTAGGATTAACTATTGGGTTTAGCTCAATGGCACAAGAAAAAGGAATTTGCACAACAGATTTTGAAGGATTAACGCTATCCTCAGAATCTCACTGGGATGGATCAGATTTAACTGGTGGATTCACAACGAATTGTTTGCAATGGAATTTCGCCAACGTGTATGACACTGCATTTGGCGGGTATTGGGCTGCGGGTTGGGCCTATTCGAATGAAACAGATGTAACTACCGCTGGAAATCAATTTTCTTCTTTTGTGGGAAGTGGATTCGGTGGTAGTGATAATTACGCAGTCGCTAGTGCTTATGGAAATGTTGGATTAGCATTAATTAATATTGGCGGGATATCTATGGGAGTTGATAATCCTGAATTCTTTGTTTCAACATCGACATATGCGGCTCAATCTATGCTAAATGGAGATACTTTTGGAAAAGTGTTTGGAGATTCACTTGATGCACTGGGGGCAGTTGATGGAACAAATGGGGAAGATTGGTACAAGTTGACCGTTTATGGTTTTATGTTAGGTGGCTTAGTGGATAGTCAAGAAGTTTACCTTGCAGATTACCGCTTTTCTAATGATTCTTTAGATTATATTAGTGATAATTGGAATGTTGTTTTAATGTCCGGCTTCATGGATAGTCTGAACTTTGTTCTATCCAGCTCTGATGTCGGTTCTTTTGGAATGAACACTCCGGCATTCTTTTGTTTGGATCATATTACTGGAAATTATGCGACAAGTATCAAGGAGAATGAAATTGCGGAACTAAGTTTTTATCCTAATCCGGCTACTGATCAAATCCTTATTAATGACGCTGCGGGTCAGCTTGAAATCTATTCTATAGACGGACAATTAGTTCAAGCAACGCAAGTGTTTGGGACTGGATCATTAGATGTTTCTGCATTGTCTAAAGGCATTTATCAAATGGTTCTAAGGCAAGCAGTCGGAATTTCAACTGCCAAGTTGATCAAACAATAAGTTGAGATTACTTACAATTATATTATTGGTTGTGACCTTGCCTGCTTTTGGGCAAGGGTCATTTCCTGCTTCAGCTGGAATTGTAGGAACTACAGCAGTGCATAAAGATTCTAGCAGCATCGTTGCTTGGGCTGCAGGTTGCGAGGTTGATAGGGGATACATGAATATTGCTGATACCAGCCTTGGCTTGGCCACTTTTGGTGTGACTACGGATGCTTTAGGTGCCTCAAATCCCTCAATCTTAAGCCTTGGAGATTCTGGTTCAGCTACATTGACCTTTAACGGTTCCATATTTAATGGACCCGGTCCAGATTTCGCCATTTTTGAAAATTCATTTAGTGACTCTTTCCTCGAGCTGGCATTTGTAGAAGTAAGTTCTGATGGCCTTAACTTTTTTAGATTTCCTGCAACTTCAACTACGCCAGATACTAGCCAAATTGATGGGTTCGGCTTTACGGATGCAACCCATTTAAATAATCTTGCTGGTAAGTATCGAGCCCAATTCGGTACCCCGTTTGATTTGCAGGAGATGACAGGAATTATAGGTTTGGATATTAACGATGTTCGATTTGTTAAGTTGATTGATTGTGTTGGATCTATCAATCCTTTATATGCTAGCTATGACCAGTTTGGATATCCAATCAATGATCCTTTCCCAACTCCTTTTCCTTCTTCTGGCTTTGATCTGGATGCAATAGGCGTTATGAATTTTAGTCCAGCAACCGATATTCTAACTATAGAAAACGCTATAAAATTATATCCGAACCCGACTTCGCATTTTCTTCAAATTGACGCAAATGGATTCGAACGCGTAGAGCTATTTGATATACAGGGGCGACTGATTTTGCAATCAATGAGCTCTTTGGTTGATTTGCATAAACTTCCTGCAGGACAATATGTTGCTAAGATATTTATGGATTCAGTTAGCTCATCTCATCTAATATTCAAAAGATGAGAATCCTGTGGTTTGCGTTCCTTCTATTTTTCATTTCTGGAGCTAGTCTTGCTCAGGACACAATATTAATTGATTCGTCAAAAATAGTTCAGCCCAGTATTTCTCGTGATTCAATACCGGTAATCATTAGAAACTATAGACCACCACAGTCAACACCTTACCCAACCGGGGATACACCAGTTAGAATAATTCCAGAAATTAGAGTGACTAGTTTCCGATTAGATAAGGATAAAGAGAATTTAAAAACTCAAGGGTTTTACCATTCAGCAATTAAAAGATTAGCGCTGACCTCAGTTGCCGATGTTTTAAAATCCATGACTAATGTTTACGTTAAAGAATATGGTTCTGGATTAGCTTCTCCTTCTATTCGAGGAACAGGGGCAGGGCATACCCAAGTATATTGGAATGGAATTCCTGTGAACTCCTCAACCTTGGGCCAATCAGATTTGTCAATTCTTAATGCGAATTTATTTGACGCAATGAGGTTGACATATGGATCTGGCTCAGCCTATACTAGCGGGGCTCTAGGTGGATCAATTGAGTTGTTGAATTCGTTACGATGGACGGAACATGAAAACACATGGTTCCGAAAATCCTACGGTAGTTTCGGCTTAGATGAATCAGCACTTCGATTTGACTTAGGCAAGAAGAACTTTGGGTTTACCGTTAACGCAATTCATACAAGATCCCAGAATAATTTCGAGTATAACGATCGCACTGGAATGAATGTGGTTAAAAAAGAGCTAGTTAACTCTGATTTCGAACAGTATGGTTTAAATTCTACGATTGGCTGGTTTAAAGGAAAGCATGAGTTGAAAGGATCATTTCATATTTCTGATGGAAATAGAGGTTTAGCACCAATTATTGGAGTGGAAACTCAGGGTGAACGTCAATTAGATGAAACAATGATGGGCATTATTGATCATCAATTTCATGGGGCCAAATGGAATAATCAAATAAAAATAGGAGGGACGAAATCAAGATTAGTCTATTCCAATCCAACGATAGATTTGTCAAGCGATAACGCTAACAAAAGTTTGTTTGTACAGAATGAATCGCAATTTGTAATTAAAAAAATATGGACTTTACTTACGCAGTTTACAGTAAGGTCAGAGCGCGCGAATAGTCCAAATTTTGAAGATAAAATTGTTCGAAATATTGCTAGCAATAATATCCGGTTAAAACATAAAACCTTGCGACATAATTATTTTATCAATTTAAGAACGGAGTTAGTTGATGGAGTACTCAACCCTTTACTGCCTGGGTTAGGAGGTTATATCGATCTTAAATTATTTAAGGAAAGCAAAACTTTTCAAAATTCATTAAGTAGAGTTAGGTTGAAATGGAATGGCGCTCGGAATTATAAAATGCCAAGTTTGAATGATCTTTTTTGGAACCCTGGGGGAAATCCAAATCTGAGACCAGAGATTGGTTATTCCGTGGATGCTGGGTTAAACGTGCGGATGTACGTTTCCAAAGTGAAGGAAGATGGTGAAGGTTATAACAGAGATCACAATATTGACATAACCGGATTCTATTCGAATATTTCAGACTGGATTATTTGGACCCCAAATGGTAAGTATTGGGAGCCGCAAAACATTAAAAAAGTTCAAAATTCAGGCCTTGAAATTTCATATAGTGTTTGGCGACAAATCTCTTCAGACTATGAACAGCATGGGTTGGTGCAGATTAATTATGCATTGACTAATAACCGAGTGACAGAAAGTACCGTTGAAAATGATGCTGGATTAAATAAGATGCTCATTTTCATTCCAAGACATAATCTAAAGTACATGCTCGAATATCACTACCAGTCGTGGGCTATAATATTCACTCAAGCGATCACTTCTAAAGTCTTTATTGATGCAGCAAATGAAAGTTATATGCCATATTATGCACCTTCTTCATTGTTATTAAGCAAGACGTTCAGTAAAAAAGGATCTGAATCCATAAAATTAAGTGTCAAGGTGAACAATTTGTTCAATGAAGAATATCAAGTAATGCCTAATAGGGCTATGCCCGGCATAAACTTTAGATTAATGGGGGAGGTTAAGTTTTGAGAAATTTAATCATCATAACTGTTTGCTTGCTTTTTGTTACTTGCAAAAAACAGGAAATTGGACCACAACATCAGACCGATCCGTTATTTAGTGGTGAAAAAGTTCTTATTCTAAATGAAGGTAATTTCGGATGGGGGAATGCTTCGATTAGTGCTTACAGTCCCGATGATTTCAATATCGCCAACGGAGTTTTCTCAAGTGTTAATTCGTCTTCCTTGGGAGATGTAGTTCAATCTGGCGTTAGATGGAATGCTGAGTACTTAATTGTGGTTAATAATTCAGGGAAAGTAATTTCTCTTGACACTGGTACTTTGGATATCAATGCGGAAATCACTGGATTGACAAGTCCCCGTTATATACTGCCTCTTAATGGTAGTCGAGCGTATGTCACTGATTTATTCTCTTCTTCAATATCGATAATTAATCTTCTAGACTATTCTATTTCCTCAGTAGTTCCAGTAGATGGTTGGGTGGAGGAGATGCAAGTTGCTAATGGAGAGGTTTATGCCACTAGACCCCTTAATAGTTCATTGTTGAGAATTGACACTTCGTCTAACGCTGTTATTGATTCTGTAAATATTGGATTAGCTCCAACGTCTATCGTAAAAGACCAAAACGAATTACTTTGGGTTTTATGTGCGGGCTCTGTTTCAACTCCCGCGTCAATTGTAAAGTTCAACCCCATTTCTAATACAATTATTTCAACTTTTTCTTTTGCACTGGGTGAATCTCCAAGTCAACTTAAAATTAATGGCGCTGGCGATCAGCTTTACTATTTAAATGATGGACTCTTTTCTTTGTCTATTTCTGCTCTAGAGCTGGATGTAAATGCGTTGGCTTCTGGATTCGGAAACACACTTTATGGATTAGCCATTCATCCAATAACTAATGAGGTATATGTTACTGATGCAGAGGACTTTATTCAGCCTGGGGATCTGTTTAGGTTAACTTCTGGAGGAGCCTTAATTGATTCTGTGAAAGCTGGGATTATACCACAAGCCATTATTTTCTAAAAAGCCTTAATGGATCGCAGGTCTCTGAGTGATTTCATGATATTTGATCACGTCATCGGCAAAATAATGGAGGGCCATGCTTTTCCGAGTAGTATCCGAGTCTTTTATTTTAGCTCCGCCATGTAATAAGTTAGCGTGCCATATGATAATGTCACCCTTTTTCATTTTAGCAGCTTTTCTTTGGAAGTTATTTACTTCAATTATGTTTTCTATTGCAGCTTCATAGTTGTGGTAAGCATTTTTATTAAAGAACAGATAATTTCCCTCATTATTGAAGTCATCAGTTAGCACGTAATCTAATTGATGCGATTCAGGATAAATGAATAACGGCCCTTGATCTTCGTTAACGTCTTCCAAAGCGATCCAAACCGCGATCAAATAACCGAGAGGGAAGGTAGTCATATGGATGCTGTCTGAGTGCGCTTTTTGTTCGCTTCCTTTTAGGAAATTAATGCTTTGAAAATTAGATACAGATTTACCCAATAACATTGATAATATTAATTCTAACTTTTCAGAACATGCAATCGACTTAAGTTCATTATTCGTTCGCACCGCGTTCATGATTCTTAAGCTATGGTCATACTTAAATTGTGCAGACCTCTCTTCAACCATTTGATCAACAAATACATTGATCTGATCAATTTCTTCATCCTTTATAAATGAATCTAAAACGGCATAACCATTTTTAGACCATTCTAATAGCGATTTTTGATGAAGAGGGGATAGACGTTGGAAATGATTATGTTTTGGTAGTAGTTCGGCAGAATCAAATTGGTCTAACCAAGGTTTTTCACTTTCAATTCCTTCAAAATCCCTTGATGAGATTTTAGAAACCTTATTTTTACGCAATCCAAATTCAGAGTAAAGTTCTTTAGAATTTGCTATACGATTATAGTTTAAGACATTGTTAACAATGTAAATAGGCTTAAATCTTCTAATGATCTCCTTAATTTGGCTCATTAAGCACCGAGGCCTGGTTTCTTAAATCCTTTTGAACCTCTACGCTTGAAAAGAGCGGTGTTCAGGTTAGCCCATTGAAAAGAAATTTCAAAACCTCCCATATACCGTGAAGCCTCAGAAAAGCTTAAGTTCAAGTCATACGAAATTCCAACTTTAAATGCATCTAGTTCAAGAAACACTTCAGGAATTATCGCATCGCCTACTCTCATCTTAGCTCCTAAAGAGAAAAATGATTCGGTATAAATACCAGTATATTTTGTTCCTGACTTTATAGCAATTTTAACAAGGGCACCATATAACTGTTCTGTAAATATGCCTTGTTTAAAGATTGCCAGATTAGGTTCGATGGAAATTTTAGAGCCTGGAATATTAACCATTACATCTCCATGTATAACAAACTTTCGATCTAGTCTTTCAACGCTACCACCAAAATTTAATTTCGGTTTTGTTAAGTGAAACATTGATAATCCGAAATGACCTTTTCTTAGAATCTCTCCAGCACCAAAACCAACATTGTGATTTTTATATTCATACACTGCGCCCATTCCCATGTCAAAAAAGAAATTGGAAGCGATTCCAATTGGTTCACCAACTCCTATAGTGTTGTCGAAAGTCCCGGTAGATCCATCAAATTGACTCGCCCAAGTTAATTGACCAAGGTTGACACTTTTCTGCCCTCCTCCAAATTGAATGCCGACTGCCACGGTGTGATGATCATGAACTGGTACAATTGCGGAAACATTTAAGCTTGTTTTGGTGGTTCCAAATTTAGCATCTCCCGCTTTGTCGGTATAGAAGTTTAATCCTAAACCAACGTAAGCCTTACCAGGTACATTTGGTTTACCTAAATTCATTTCCAAACTTCCATTAGTAGTAACATATGGAGATGAAACTGAATTCCATTGCGCTCTATGATTCAAGATGATTCTTTCCCAACCATTAAAAAGACCCGCATTGGCTGGATTGATCAAAACAGGTACCTGAGCAGATTGAGCAAAGTGAATGTCTTGTGCATTAGCAACTGAGCTTCCAATTACTAGAACTAGTAAACTCGCAAATAAACGCTTCGCGCTTAATTTGTAAAAAGAGTTAGTTAGATTCATTTGACTATGGTTATGTTTCCGCCTCTGGCTTCTTGAGAGCCATCGGTTTTCTCTAGGCTAAGTATGTATGTATAAACTCCACTTGGAACAATCTCGCCTTTAAATTGACCATCCCAATAGGTGCCAGCTTCTTCTGTTTCAAATAGTAATTGTCCCCATCTGTTGTAAATGCTCATTTTAAACCTTTCGATATCATATCCTACGAAGTATTGCAATACATCATGCAATCCATTTCCATCTGGAGAAAAAGCAGTAGGCACGTGGAATCCTTCATAAGTCGCTGGAGGTGTCCATGTAGAATCATCTGGAAAAAAGTGTGCAATTATATTATCTGGGGCAGTGGCTTGAAAACTTACTGAGGCAGAATCTAAGCTTGGTGTTGGAACATGGGAACCAAATTCCCAGTAGGCGAATTGAAAACCAGCATTTGCCTGTGCATTTAGGAGTATATCAATATTTCCATAATACTGGCCACTGAAGATGTAATTAGGGAGCCACAAAGAATTTACTTTAATGTCACCAGCTCCTGGGGGTTGAACGTCATAGGTCATATCAAATGGACCAGTAAGATCATAGCAATTGACCATTCCAGCTTCTAAGGCAGTACATCTAGTAGTAATCCAATCCCTCCAACCCTGTACATTCGCTTCCCAGCCAGCTCTGGATCCTCCCCATCTAGCAAACTGAGCATCCATTTCAGGATCGATTATGCCAATTAAACTATCTAAGTGAGAAATCATCGCAGTACAATTGAAAACGTCATTGAATAGATCGATATACCTTGAAACATAATATTGCTGAAAAGTGTCATTCAGCATTAATTTGTTCAATATTGGAATGTGCCCTTGACCTCCTGGATCAGGTAAAGCTTCAGGATTACACGGGTCTGCGGTTGGTCCAGTGTCTGGCACACCCGTATAGTTAATATAGTGTCCGAATGAAGCATCCATGTCCCACAGAGTGTATCTGTATTTTTTCTTCTGTCCAAGTGGATCCATACCTCGCCACCATGCTGTATTCCAATTTAACCAATCTGCTGATACGATAACGGAGTTAAGTACTACGTAATCTACTAAAGATTGCCACTTATATTGAGATTTCATCGTATTCCAGTTGGCTGGAATGGTCATATCATTTGCTGCTACCCAAGCAGAAAATGTATTCCAGTCAGCAAGTGCTGTTCCACCGGCATCGTACTCTGCCCATGTCGGCCCCCAAGTCTTCAAAAACTGAAGGTCATATTGTCCTTGTTGATAGTAATGGTCAGTAAAATCATGATCATCAACCTTTTCCCTTATGTCATATACTCCCCAATAGGCGCCATCTATATAGAGCACACAAGGTTCATAAGACCTTTCATCCAATAATAATTTACCTTTTTGAGATAGTGTATGAACATAGGCATCTCTCATATGACATCCACCTGGTTCTAACGGATAATTATCGTTGGCCGCAGCTTTGATAATAAGTTTTTGATAGTTTAGTCTGCTTCCTTTTTCTCTAAACATTTGATAATGAATCTCATTGTTTTGACCATACTCATCTTCAATTGAAAAATCAATTCCTCTTTGAGCATATGCCCAAGAATCATTACCGTGTTTGTTTGCAAAACCTGTAGCTTCTTCAATCAAAACTAAACTCTCATCAAAGTATTCGATGCTCCCGTTAAAGTTGCTGGAAAACGCCCCCGGTGCTATATCATTAATGAAGTCTGTAATTTGATCTCCTGAGATAGAAAGTACTTTTACCGTATGAGATTCATCAATGAAATAAGTGTTTGTCTCAAGAAAACTTGCAGGTACTCCAGGAGTTGAGCTAAAGCCTCTTGCTTTAATCACTGTTGTACTTGTTATCGAAATAGGTCCTGCAGCAACTGTTGAAGCGGTTGTTGGAGTCGTTCCGTCCGCAGTATAATGAACAGTTGCAGTGGCATCAGTTGAAGTAATATTAACATTTACACTTCCTGCATAATTACCGGCAGGCTGATCCATTACTGGTTTAGCCGTATATTCTGGATCAAATCCTGCATTTGAAGCATTTGGTGTTGAACTCGTAAATAATTCCCAAGTAGCTGCTCCATCAGTTTGTCTTCCTCTGGAATGACCATATTGGCAAGGTATTATTGTTAAGCTATCAATTATGGTTCCGGTCGCATCTGAAAGAACGATTTTCTCAGAATTATAAGATTGTCTAAGTTTAAAGTTTGTATGATATTCAGTACCAGAAACCATGTTTCTACCCGAACAATACATCATCACTCTTTGTCCTGAATTGATAGTTGCCGAAGGGAAGGCGTATTTTAAGTTGTTTCCTGCTTTGTCACTAAGATAGTAACCGGTTAGGTCGACATTAGTACCGCCAGCATTGTATAATTCAACCCAGTCAGGCGTTTTGCCGCTAAAATCAGTTAAGGAATTATTGGCTGCACAGTACTCATTAATTAAGACTTGTGAATTTGCCGAAAAAGCCAGTAGGCTAAAGGCTAATAGCGTGAAAATAAACTTCATTGCCAAATATATTTGATTGTGTTGCTTATAGGTACTAAACATTTTAGATAACAGGAAATCATGAGGATTTTACTATTGGATTGCTAATTTCCGATAAAATCAATTATAAACATCATTATTTAGCAATCAAGAAGTCCTTTTTGTTTTCATCAGAAAGTTACATAGTTATTAAATATTTCCTCCAAAATTATGATCAATTGTAATTTCTACACCTTGCGAAACAGGTTGTATTTCAGACAGTTGAGAGTTAGGAAGAGATTTATTGAACCTTTTTGAACTTTAAGTGTACCAACATTAGTGAAAGTGAATTAATATTCAATTGGTTGTAACTTCTCGATTTTGGCACGTTATGAGCTATGAATACTTATAAATTCACGATATTTGTTAGTTAACACCTATTAAAGGTATGGCGAAAGCGTTACAAATTTTATTAGTTTTCTTGTGTGTGGCATTTATTGCACCTACAGGGTATGCCCAAGAGGCAGAGCCAGTTATGGCCCTGAGTTCTGGTAAAAAAGGATTGACGGATAAAGTAGGAAGAAAGCTTGAAGGAGTTACGCTCACTATCAAACAGGATGGAAAGGTTTTCAAAACAATCACGACAAAATCTAGTGGTAAGTATGATAAGGTAATCATGCCCTATGGTCATACGTATACCATTACCATGGCCAAAGCCGGATACGTAACAAAGTCGATTCACATAGACGGTAAAAAAGGGTATTTCCCGGAAGACATCATGGAAAAAGAGACCTCCATTGAGTGTCGTACCGATATGATTGCCAAAGAAACTGGCGTTGACTATAGTGTAGTTACCAAAACACCAGTGGCTAAAGTTAGAATTGATCCAGCAACGGGAGCTATGAATTTCGATATGGGCTACATCTCTAAAAGAGCCAGGGAGATTGATAAGTTCGTTCAAGGTTTGGCTGCCGCAGGCGATGCAAACGAGAAGAAGTTTAACGATTTAATGACTGCTGCAAATAAATCCTATGCAAAAGAAGATTATGGTTCGGCCCTCACTAGTTTCCAAGCTGCAAAAAAGGTGAAACCAGATGATCCTAATGTTGATCCAAAAATAGCTGACACTGAAAATAAAATTGAAGAGCTTAAAGCTGAAGAGGAAATGCTCGCTAAGTTTAACGCGGCTATTGCAGCGGGCGATCAACTTGTTGCGGCAAATAAATTTGACGAAGGGATTAAAAAGTATAATGATGCAAAAGGGATAAAGGCTGGAGATTCTTTACCGGATAAGAAAATTGCTGAAGCAGATAAGAAAAAAGCAGAAGCGGAGGCAGGTGCTCAAGATGCTAAGTATGCTGCGAAAATGAAAGAGGCTGATGCATCGTTT
The DNA here is from genome assembly GCA_047639575.1 of Parvicellaceae bacterium. GTDB lineage: Bacteria > Bacteroidota > Bacteroidia > Flavobacteriales_D > Parvicellaceae > JBLIOB01. The sequence goes on along the minus strand of JBLIOB010000013.1, from coordinate 4,916 downwards.
GTAAGTAAAGCCTATACGCAGGCAAAAGGGCAGTATAATGAGGCCTTAGGTATTAAAGCTGGAGAAAAAGTACCAACTGATAAGATCAAAGAAATTGAAGAGATCCTGGCGAATAAGTCGAAGTACGATGCTCTAATTAAGGATGCTGATGCCAAATTTACCTCAAAGGATTGGGAAGCATCGAAAGCAAAATATCAGGAAGCCATTAAGTTAATTAATGAAAAACATCCAAATGATCAAATAGCTAAAATTGATGTAGCGCTGAATAAAGCTGATGTGGAAAAAGCAAAGCGAGCTAAATACGATGCTCTTATTGTGAAAGCGGACGGTTCATTTGGGGGCGAGAAGTGGGTGTCTGCTAAAGCTGATTACGAGGCGGCACTTAAGTTATACGATGAAACACATCCGAAAAGTCAATTAGGACTGATTGCTGATAAGTTGAAAGCTGACGAGGAACAAGCGAAAAAAGATGAGGAATACAATCAATTAATTTCACAAGCTGAAAACTTCTATAAAAATAACGATTGGGAAAAATCAAAAACAGCTTATAACAGCGCAAAGGCGATCAAAGCTGAACCAAGTATTGATTCAAAATTAGCTGAGATTGAAACAAAAATTAAAGAAGCTAAAGAAGCTGAAGCAGCCGCTGCTATTGAGAAAGCAAAACGAGCTGACTACGATCAGCTATTATCTAAAGCAAAAGGTCAATATGATTCAAAGGACTGGGATGCTTCGAAAGAAACTTATAATAAAGCATTAGCATTATTTGATGAAAGTGAGCCTAAAAATCAACTAGCAAAAATTGACCTTGAAATTAAAAAAGAAAAGGAGGAAGCCGATGCTGCTTCTGCTGAACAGGCCAAATTAGATGAGTACAATCAAATTATGTCTAAGGCCAAAGGTGAATTTGATGCGAAGGATTGGGAAGCCGCTAAAAAATCTTACAACAATGCCGTCAGCGTATTAGATAAGAAAGAGCCTAAGGATCAGTTGGCTGCTATTGAAGCCAAAATTAAAGAAGAGAACGATCAGGCTAAAGCTGATGCTGCAGAAAAAGCTAAACGAGCGGAGTACGATCAGTTAGTCTCCAAAGCGAAAGGCCAATTTGATGGGAAGGATTGGGCTAAATCGAAAGCCACATATAATCAAGCGCTGGGAATTTATGATGAGCAACTTCCAAAGGATCAGATAGCTAAGATTGATGCTGCGGTAAAAGCAGAGTCGGATGCGGCTTCTCAAGCAGATGCAGCAGCAAAGATATTGGCAGAATATGATGCGAAAATAGTTCAAGCAGATGCTGCTAGGGACATGGCTAGTGATGGACCAGAGATTAATGCGGCAATTGCTTTGTATAAAGAAGCTAACAGCATAAAGAATGATGAAACTTATCCGGCCAGTGAAGTTGAAAAATTAAAATCTAAGTTAGATAGCATTGATAGTGCTCAAAAAGCTTACGATAAATTGATTGCTGTAGCAGATAAGAAATTTACAGAAGGTGATTATGTAAAATCCACTGAACTTTTTACACGTGCAAAAGGGATGCATCCAGAAGATGACTATCCACCAAAAAAGTTGTTAGAAATAGCAGCTAAAATTAAAGAATTGAAGGATAAAGAATCGTTCGAAGCAGCAGAAGCTGCGAAAAGAGCAGAGTTCGATGAATTTGTGAGAACTGGAAATGGAGCCTTTGATTCAAAACAATGGGATGTTTCCAAAAATGCTTATAACAGTGCTTTAGGTCTTTATAAGGAGGAGCAATATCCTAAAGACCAATTAGCGTTAATTGAAGTAGCCATCAAGGCAGAAAAAGACGCTTTAGCCCATGATGCTGAGGAGGCTGCCAAAAGAGCTAAGTATGATGCAATTGTAGATGCTGGTAATGGTTCGTTTGGAAATAAGTCATGGGATGCTGCAAAAGCATCGTATAATTCGGCATTAGACTTGTATGGAGATGAGCAATACCCTAAGGATCAACTTGCATTAATTGAAAAAGCGATCAAGGAAGAAAATGATCAAGCAGCTAACAATGCTGCAGCTGATAAAATATTAGCTGAGTATAATGCTAAGGTTGCACAGGCTGATGCAGAAAGAGATGTAGCATCTAACGGTGAAAAAATTCAAAAAGCAATTAATTTATATAAAGAGGCAAATGCAATTAAGAATGATGAAACATATCCTGCAGAAGAAGTAGAGAAACTTCAGACTAAATTGAATGCAATGAACGATGGAGCAGCTGCTTACAATAAGTTAATAGCTGTAGCTGATAAGAAGTTTGATGAAGAAGATTATACGAAATCATTGTCGTTATATAAACGAGCAGAGGGTATGAAGCCAACGGATACTTATCCTCCACAGCGAATTAGAGAGATCAACAAAATTCTTAAAGAAAAAGGAGCCAAGGATGAATTATTATCAGGGTTCCAGGAAATAATACAAAGGGCAGATGCATCGTTTGGCGAAGAGAGTTATAGAGCTGCATTAAAAGATTACAACCTGGCTTTAGGGGTTGTACCTGGCTCTGTATATCCAACTAAACAAATTGAGAAAATTAAAGCGTTATTAAATGCTGAAGCGGATGCAGCAGCTGAGACAGCATTAGCAAACAAAACTGTTGAGGTGTATAATGCTAGCGAGTTTTATGGAGAAGATATTACTGGTAATTATACCGATGGAGATCTCGATAAAATGTTTGCCGATGCGAAGGTGACGCACGATCAATGGAGAGATATTGAATTAGAGAAGAATAAGACTTCTGAGATTATGATGAAAGAAGAGATGGTAGAGAACTCTAGAAATTTATCCGATGAAAATTTCCAGAACTATGAGGAGATCAAGCAAAAATTTGCTAATGAAGAAACAGCAAGAGATATTCCTAGAGAGACAATAGTAGATCAAGTAGATGCATTTATTGATAAGCAAGAAGATGAGGCAGCCGCAGACTATGTAAAGTTCAGTGATAGAAGTTTAGATACTTATGAGGAGTCTAGAAAAAATGTTGAAAGAGTAGCCAAGGATTCGCAAGATAAAACCCGTTCTAAAGAGAAGAATGCTGAAGAGTATGAGAAATACAAGGATAAGCTAGTTAATTGGAAAACAGCGGAAGCTGATGAGGCATTAAATAGAACTGAAGCTGAATATAAGGACAACGAGGATTATAGAAGTAATTCTACGGACGAGAAGGTTTCAAGTATTGAGCGTAGAGACCGGACTGCAGAAATTAACGCTGATGACAATGTAAAGGTTGACGAGTGGCAAAGAGATCATCAAGACACGGATGATGCTAGAGATTATGCACAGTTCGAAGCGCAAGAGCAATATAAAGAGGATGTGGCTAATTTCTTTGATGAAGCAGATGGAAGAAGAGAAGAGTTTGTAGATAAAATGGAGAGCTATAAAGAACAAGATCGTGATTTACATAAAACCCAGAATCTTGAGAATAAAGACCGCACTTATAGCACTCATAAGGCTATTGAAGACGAAGTGACTAGACTTACTGAGGAGGAAGCTACTTTGGACCAACCGCGATTGGAGAACGCTCCCAAATATGAAGAATATAAAGATGACCTAGCTGATGCTACGTTTAAAGACAATTTAGATGGTGCTGAAAAGACGTACGGTCAGTATGTGGAAACTGAAAATTATAAAGCCCGAGTTGCTGATGAATTTACCGATGCAGATATTCAAAGACAAAAGAATGTTGATGCACTTGAACAGACCACTGATGCATTAAATACAGCCGATTCAGAGGAACAAGCAGAAGGGTTTGATCGAACTTATAAACAGCACATGGCTAAAGAGGATTTTGACGCTAAAAACGAAGGATTACTTAAAGATGCTGATATTCCAAGGCAAAAAACAGTAGATCAAGTAACTAAGACTTCGGATAAGCTAGCAGATGCAGAAATCACTAAGAAGGAAGAGTTAGACGATGTGTTTGATGAAAGAAGAAAGGCCGTAGAAGCCAATGATAATATTAGCGACACTCAATTTACCGAGGAATTAGAAAATGGATTAGCCTTAAAATATGGACCTGGAATTCATGAGAAAGTTTATCAGCAAAAGGATAAGCGCGGTAACATTATGAAAGTAACAATTGTACGTGTAGTAGTTATTGAAGGTAAAGGCCATGAGTACAAAAGAATTAAATCACGATTTGCAGAGCAGTACTTTAAAGATGGTAAGCCTATTACTGAAACAATTTGGGATACTGAAACTTCTAGAGCTTCAGAATAATAATCTATTTCCTTACTAAAATGGTGAAATCATATTGATGGTAGTCATGCAGTAAAGACACATTTTTCGAAAAATTCTTTAAACAATACTCAAACAATTTAGAAGGATTTGAATAATATAATTCATCAGATTTTCGATCTTCTTCTGAGTAGCTGGTTAGTGCGTTAAATGCAAAACCTTTTTCGCTTTTTTCATTCATGATGTCTAAAGTATCCGAAATGTATTTCCTCCATACTTCAACCGGCTGATCAAACTTGAGGTTGAATATTCCTGAACATACTGTGTAGTCGGCCATTTTCATGTCGTGAGCATCTCCTATTACATCGAATTTTGATCTACCAGAACGTTTAATTTTTTTCGCTTCAAGAATCATTTTATCCAGCACATCATAACCTACGTAGCCACTGTTTCGATAATCGTTAGCAATTATGTAATCATGAAAATGGCCTAATCCGCATCCTAGGTCATTAATTGAAAAATACCCTGATTCATTCTTAAAGAGCTCACATAACTTTTTAAATCTTACCTCTTGTGAGTGGTCGTTTTTCCATCCAACGGCAAAAGCACTATTTTCTTTAGTTAGGCCCCTGCCTTCGTAGAATTCTAGTTGTTTAGATCTAGTTAGTTTGAGAACTTTTGTGGACATGCTTTACAATTGCTTTTGAATCAGATTTTAATTCTTT
>JBLIOB010000012.1:0-33207 GCA_047639575.1 Parvicellaceae bacterium | reverse complement strand
CGTACCCATCACATTTCCAAAAGTTCCTACGTTAGATACTGTGTACGTTCCTCCTGAGATTTCATCAGGTGTCAATTTTCCAATTCTAGCTCTATTTGCTAAATCATTTACCTGTTTAGCTAATCCAACCAAATTTAATTGATCGGCATTTTTAATAACTGGTACAATTAGATTGCCACTTGGAGTAGCAGCAGCCATACCCACGTTAATATTCTTTTTGATAATTATGTGGTCCCCATCAATTGATGAATTAACCAAAGGAAAATCTTTAAGTGCTTTGGCAATAGCTTCAATAAAAATAGGAGTGAAGGTCATTTTTTCACCTTCTTTTTTAAGGAAGTCATTTTTAATTTTATTTCTCCATAAAACCAAATTGGTGACGTCCGCTTCAACAAAAGAGGTAACGTGTGGTGCCACTTTTACTGAATTAACCATATGATTGGCAATGAGTTTTCTCATTCGATCCATTTCTACCACTTCATCTCCTGGACCAACTTGAATACTAAGGCTTTTAGAAGGTGCACTTTTAGATGCCGCTTTGGGTGCCGCAACTGTTGCTGGAACGGATGCTGCTTGAGGGCTGGCTATAATTGAGCCTTTGTTTGGTATATAAGCTAAAATGTCTTTTTTGGTAACTCGACCATTTTGGCCAGAACCTGAAATCTGTTCCAATTCATTAATAGCAATTCCTTCTGCTTGGGCAATGCTTCTAACTAATGGAGAATAAAATTTACCAGTTGGACCAGTTTTAGAAAGAATCGCGCCATTTCCGTTCGAAGAAACAGGAGCCATTAATACCTCTTCTACGTTTGATGAAACACCGTTTGAAACTGCTGATACGGCACTCGCTGCTGCTGGTTGAGGTGTCGCAGTATGTGCTGACGCACTAACTTCTGAGCCAATGATGGCAATTACAGCACCTACGTCAACGACATCGCCTTCGTTCACTAATTTTTTAATTAATATACCATCTGAAGGAGCTGGAACTTCCGAATCTACTTTGTCCGTTGCTATTTCTATGATCGATTCGTCCGCTTCAATCGTATCCCCTTCTTCCTTAAGCCATTTGATTATTGTTGCTTCCGCAACACTCTCACCCATCTTAGGAAGTAACACTTCTATGTCCGCCATTTACCCAGTTTTTCGAAGTGCAAATGTAAGCTAAAAAAGCGAATTTTAAGCATTCAATTCAAAGAAATTAACAGCCTACGACTCATTACTTAATCGCCAAGCCCATTAAAGGATTTAGCCACAATTTTAAGATCAGTAGAGACCCTATAATCTTTCGCATATATAAGGTTAATTTTTTCCAGTTTATCTTCTGGTAAATCACCTTTGAAAATTGAACCTGGTGAAACAACGCCTTTTTTAATTTTCGGAAGATTTAACTTGATTTCTTTCATTTCAGGGGAGTAACCTACCCAAGTTCTTATTCCAACAAGTGTTCTGAGAATGTTGAGGATAAATCCTCCTTTGTTCTTTACAAGCCATACTGAAAAGGGCAATGAAATTAAAAATAAGAGGGAGATCCCAAAATCAAACATTCTCTTAGCTCTTCTGTTTTTTGGAAGATTTACAGAGTTGATATCAATCATGTACAAATCCCCGGAGGTATCTATGGAATTTGAACCGATTAAGTACAGGCTTTCTGGTTGTGCAATTTTGTATTCAAGATTTTTAATGTCTAAAGTTGACATTAGCTCAATAATTTTTCGAGATGTTAAATCTTTCGCGCAGAAGATCACCTCATCAATGTCGTTAATGTGAATTATTTGATTGATTTGAGATAGATTTCCAGTGTAACCATTTGGTTTAGACGTTGCATCTGGATAAACATAAGATAGTTCATCAATATTGCTAGTAATTTGTTTTAAAAGATTAGTTACCCGATCAACCTCTTCTTGCTCTCCAACAATTGCAAATCGAGTATTGGCGGATTTTTGAAATGAGTAACCGTCTAATTTCAGAAAATGGTAAATGGTTCGCATTAATAGATAGCTAACTAGCGTTGATACAGTTCCTAATAGGATAATCATTCTTGAAAACTGCACAGATTTGGGAAGCAGAGCGTAAACAACTAAAATACAAGCCGTTCCTGCAACAACGCCTTTGAAAATATTTATAAACTTAAGTGGTTTGTCATAGCCTCCAAACAAAAATGTCCATAATAACCAAGTGATTCCATATGAAGGCACAGCCCATTTAATTATAGCCCATTCATAAATATTGGGCTTTAGTAATTGATATTGATCTACCACAATATGCAAAGCAAGTGTAATTAAAATAAGATCGATAAATGGAACGACAGATTTGCGAATGAACCTACTTGTCATGGCTAATCCAGCCCTTAAATAGATGGCTATATTGATAAGAAAGCTGAACCAATTTGCATTTTTCTCAGAAAAGTGCTTTTTCGCGAAAATGATCATTGCGCGGTAAAAAACGAAAACATAATTAACACTGCTTTTCTTTGTGCTTTCACCTTTGTAATGAATGATCCGAGTGTCGTGGAAATAATAATTTTTATAACCTCCTTTTATTATTCTGTATGATAAATCAATGTCTTCTCCATACATGAAAAAGTCTTCATCGAGAAGGCCAACTTTATCTAATGCGGACTTTCTCATCATCATATAAGCCCCCGATAGGATTTCCACTTCATGGGTTTCGTCCATGTCAAGATAGCTCAAATGGTATTTTCCAAATTTTTTGCTCTTATTGAAAATGGTACTTAACCCAAATATTTTATAAAATGCTACCCATGGAGTAGGAAGGCCTCTTTTAGATTCAGGCAAAAAGCGGCCCATACCATCAATCATCTTCACTCCTAAGCCGCCTGCATCAGGATGCTGATCCATGAATTCAACACATTTAAAGAAAGTGTCTTCTTCTACTACCGTGTCTGGATTTAATAAAAGCACATATTCGCCCTTAGCAATTCTCATTGCCTGATTATTGGCCATTGAAAATCCAGTATTCTCCTTGTTAGCAATGAGTAATATTTCAGGAAATTTTTGCTGAACCATTTCAACTGATCGATCAATCGAATTGTTATCTACAACGATAATTTCGCCAGATGTTTTTAAGAGTGCCTTTTGAGCTGCATTTATACATTGTTCGAGGAAGTACTCAACGTTGTAGTTAACTATGATTACAGAAAGCTTCAATATTATTTACTCAGCGAAATTTCAAACGGTGTTCTATTTATGATACTTCTACCCAAGGTAATTTCATCCGCATAGTGAAGTTCATCCCCCACTGAGATTCCTCTACTCAGCGTTGAAACTTTTACTTTGCTAACAGCTAACTTTCTATATAAATAGAAGTTAGTGGTGTCTCCTTCCATAGTAGTGCTTAAGGCTAGTATAACTTCTTGGACATCACCTTTCTCCACTCTGTCAATTAATGATTCGATGGTCAAATCGCTTGGTCCTATGCCGTCCATTGGTGATATCACTCCACCCAATACGTGGTATCGACCATTATATTGTTGTGTGTTTTCAATTGCCAATACATCTCGCATATCTTCTACAACACAAATTAACGATTCAACTCTTTTTGGATTTTTGCAAATAGAACAAGTTTCTTCATCTGAAATGTTATGGCAATTTTTACAAGTACTCACATTCTGCTTTAAGTCTGAAATAGCAAGAATAAATCGATCAACCTCAAATTGATCTCTTTTTAAAAGATCCAAGGCCAGTCGTAAAGCGGTTCGCTTACCAATTCCAGGAAGAGAAGAAAGTTGCTCAACCGCCTGTTCAATATATTTTGATGAAAAATTCACGCTTTAAAATTAGCTAAATAAGTCGTGATACAATGCAATTAATGGGCAGCTTTTATCAACTCTAACTTGGATTTGATTTCTGCTAATGCCAGATCTATTTCATAAAGGTGAGACCTAAACGAAACAATGGCTATTCTAAGACAGATTTGACTATCAAGGGTTGTGGATGACAAAAACACTTTACCCTCTTTATGAATTTCTTCTATTAGAGTTTTGTTGATTCGATTATTTTCTTGTTCAGAAAGGTCTGAATCTTCAAATCTGTATGCGAATATTGACAATTCTGGTTGGTTGATGATTCTCATATTTGGAATCTCCATCAACTTTTCTGCATAGTATTTAGTCAGCAGAATTTTTTCCCTTAAAGCAGCCTTAAAAGGAGAAAGTCCATGGATTTGCAAAGGAAGCCACATCCTTAAACCTCTAAAGTGTTTTGTTAATTCTGGTGAAACTTCTGCAGGACTGATTTCGTCTTTGTTTTCAAACGTATCTTGCATGTAATCTGCTTCATAAAATTGAGATTTTAGAAGATGATCTACGTTTTTGACTAAAGCAATTCCCAGTCCATAAGGCAGGAAAAGTGTTTTGTGAGGGTCAACAACTACAGAGTCTGCACGTTCAATTCCTTTAAATCTTGGCTTTTCCTCTTCGAGTAAACAGAATAATCCTCCATACGCTCCATCCACATGAAACCATAAATTATGTTCTTCGCAAACGTCAGCAATTGCATCTAGCGGATCAACTACTCCACAGTTAGTCGTACCAGCTGATCCAATAACTAAAAAAGGTCTTAATCCAGCGGCAATATCAGATTCAACTTGATTTTTAAACTGAACGGCATCGAATTTGAATTCATCATCCAAGTCAATGCTTCTATGGATGCACTCTTTTAATCCAGTAATTCTTATGGATTTGTCTAAGCAATGATGCATGTGTTTAGACCCGTAGATTACGGTTTTGTGAAAGTCAGCACCCTTGATGTCATGTGCGTCCCTTCCAGCAGTAATCGAGATTAAATTTGCAACCGATCCACCACTTGATAAATTACCTCCGAAATTTCCAGAATAGCCAATGGCTTCTGCACAGAACCTTATCATTTGATTTTCCATTCGCACAGCTCCTGGTCCGGCAAAGAAAACGCCTGCATATTTATTAGTGATCGCAGCTAAGTAGTCCCCAGCCGCGGCAGTTGGTATTCCTCCACCAGGCACATAAGCCAAGTGTCTTCCAGATGCTGCGTTTAACCCTGGTTGCTCAACAGTACGGTCAAAAAGATCGATTACTTCATCTAGCGGATATCCTTGATCGGTAATAGGATAATTATAAAAGCCGCCATCATCGTCATGCGTCATTCGAAAACTATTACGTTCCTTCATCTCCTGAATAAAGTTCTCACCATATTCTTGCACTTTTCCTTGAATACTGGCTCGAGATTCAGGGGTACCCTCCAGTTTTAGAGCCTCAATTTCAACCTCTCTAATTTTTCTTAATAGTTCGCTTTGCATAATACTATGTTAATACTATTCAAATTTAAGATGGTATCAAAATGATTTATTCGTTTTATTTGCTCAATGTCAGCCGGATTAATTCTTAGCATCATCATTGGGTACTTTCTTGTATTGATGACAATTAGCATCCTTACTAGTAGGGGGGCTGATAACGACTCGTTTTTTGTTGGGAATCGGAAATCTAAATGGTACATCGTTGCTTTCGGAATGATTGGCGCATCGTTATCTGGTATTACGTTTGTATCTGTAACGGGTCAACCAGACGGGAATTCATTTGGTTATATGCAAATGGTATTCGGTTATATAATTGGGTATTTGTTAATTGCATATGTGCTACTCCCAATTTATTACAAGTGGAATTACACCTCGATTTACACGTACTTAAAAGATCGATTCGGAAATGTGAGCTACTTGACAGGGGCGTCATTTTTCATGATTTCAAGAATAGCTGGTGCATCAGTAAGGCTGCTTTTAGTTGCAGTAATAATGCATGACCATGTTTTTGCAGAGTTTCATTTTCCATTTTGGCTTACCGTAACCATTTCTGTTTTGTTTATCTGGTTGTACACGTTTAAGGGAGGTATTAAAACAATAGTTTGGACTGATACACTGCAGACTCTGTTTATGCTGGTTGCAGCTGGCGCGACTTTCGTGTTTGTGGCAAACCATTTTGAACTTGGCTTAGGAGAACTGTCAGGTAAAATCTTTGATCAAAAGCATTCTCAAATATTTTTCACGGATATGGTGCCGTCAAGTCACTGGTTAAAACAGATTCTTGCCGGAGCCGTTGTAGCATTTTGTATGACTGGTCTTGATCAGGACATGATGCAGAAAAACCTATCGTGCAAAAACTTGAAATCCGCTCAGAAGAATATGGTTTCATTTACTGTAGTATTGGTTTTTGCCAATCTTTTGTTTTTAATGTTAGGGTCTGCTTTGATGATGTATGCAGGAGATGTTGGCATTGATTTACCTATGAGTAAAGGAGTTGTACAAGCAGATGCTATGTATCCTACCATTGCATTAGATGGCACCAATGGGTTAGGAATAGTTGTGGCGGTGTTGTTTGTTCTTGGCCTAATAGCTGCTGCTTATTCTAGCGCAGATTCTGCTTTAACATCTTTGACTACTTCGTTCTGTGTGGATTTCTTAAAGATTGAGTCTAAGCCAAAAGACAAGCAGAAAAAGATTAGAATAATTGTTCATGTTCTAATGTCAGTAGTGCTAATAATAGTTGCCTTAATCTTAAGTGCAGCTTTAGGGAAAAGTGCTCTATATAAAATATTCTTTTTAGCCTCTTTGACTTATGGTCCTTTACTCGGCTTGTTTGGTTTTGGAATAATTACGAATCTAGGCGTAAAAGATAAATACGTTCCTATTGTATGTGTTGTTTCGCCTATAGTTTGTTGGTTATATACTTATTTCTCTACGGATATAGTGGGGGAATTTGCTCTTGGCTCAGAGCTCTTATTAATTAATGGAATGTTAGTCTTTATTGGCCTTTTAATTATTTCAAAAAAGAAGGAACTTGTTGAGCCTGACATTATGTTGCAGTAAATGAGCTTAATTCATAAAATATGGATGTGGGCCTCAATCGTATTGATGGTTTTAGGGACGATTATAGCAAGAGGTTTTGTTCATAATACTGAAAGTTCAGGATTAGGCACATCTATTTTCTTTTCGGGCGTCACGATTGCATCAATAGGTTTCGGCCTTCTGTTTATTGTCGTTGCTATTGTGGTGCGAAATAAGAGGCAGCAAACGAATGAGAAAGAATCAGATTTCTTAGTGAATTCAATTGAATATAAAATTGAATCATCGGAATGCGAGGTAAAAAAAATAGGCTGCGAAACAGAAGTATACAATCTTAAAACTAGAGATGTAGAGACTGTTAAAAGGGAAAAAACCGTGGTAGCTTATACTACAGATCGATTTGGAGAAAAAACAACATTCTATTCAGAAGCGATTGATAAAGATTCTAAATCAATTGAAATTAGGTTTGAATTAGGTGTTAATATTAGCTTGACTATACACAAAGATAACCTTGAAGAATATAAATTGGAAGTCCATTTTGACGATTAGAGATTAATTTGGTTTAAGTGGAAAATGGTAAGATATCATCTACAATTTACAGCTCCCTGCTTCCGTTTTCTAGAGGTCAAATTCGATGTGTTTTTTTTCGAATGAATTATTATTGCAATACGAATGCTTCAAGTCCGGTTCGTTGCTCGGAAAATTCTACTTTCATTAATCCGTCTCTATCTACTGTGGTCATTTTGACTTCGGCTATTTGGTTAACCATCATGGGGTTGAAAGCAGTTTTAACCTTCACGTAATTGGAGGTGAATCCGTACATCAGGCCATTGTCTTCGCTGCCTTCAAATAGAACCACTTCTTGCCGATCTTGGTTCCGCTCGTAGAACGCTCTCTTCAATTTTGCCGAAAGCAATCTTAAAATTTTACTGCGTTCTTTCCTCACACTTTGAGGGACAACTTCATCCATTCTTACAGCGGTCGTATTATTACGTTCTGAATAAGTGAATACGTGTAAATAAGAAGGTTCAACTTCTTTAATGAAATTTAATGTCTTCGAAAACTCTTCTTCCGATTCTCCGGGGTAACCAACAATAACATCCATTCCAATGCAGCAATCTGGCATTAGATTTTTAATGAACTGAATTCTGTTTCGATAAAGCTCCGTTCCATATCGTCTTCTCATTGACTGCAGTAATAGATCTGATCCGCTTTGCAGTGGAATATGAAAATGCGGCACGAACTTTTTAGATTTGGCCACAAATTCTATGATGTCGTCATTCAAAAGGTTGGGCTCAATTGAAGAAATTCGAAAACGATCAATGCTTTTAATTTCATCCAATTCAGTAATTAGATCTAGAAAAGTTTCTTGGTGATCTTTTCCAAAGTCACCTATGTTTACTCCAGTAAGCACAACTTCTTTAGCATCTGTAGTGGCAATTTGTTTTGCTTGGATCATAGTTGTTGCTACATCAGCACTTCTGCTTCGGCCTCGAGCAAGCGGAATAGTGCAGAAAGAGCAAAAATAATCGCAACCATCTTGTACTTTCAAAAATGTTCTAGTCCGATCGCCTAAACTAAATGATGGATGAAATTCCTTGGTGTTTTTTATCGGTTGAAAAATGGAATGCGCTTTCTCATTTTTTTCTAGATTATCGATATGCGCTAAAACATTGAATTTTTCGCTAGTCCCAAGGACCAAGTCAACTCCTGGGATTTCTGAAATTTCTTTTGGCTTTAATTGTGCAAAACAACCTACTATAATAATAAATGCATTTGGGTTAATTTTCAACCCTTTCTTAACTAGTTGTCTACATTTCTTGTCAGCGTTTTCCGTTACAGAACAAGTATTAACTACATAGATGTCAGGCGTGTCTTCAAAAGCAACTTTAGCATATCCTGCATTTTCAAAATCTCTAGCAATTGTAGAGGTTTCTGAAAAATTAAGTTTACAGCCTAATGTGTAAAATGCTACTTTCTTGTACTGAATCATTCGGGTGCAAAAATAAATGAAATCTAAACTTACCATGCGTTTCTCATGAAGTATTGTTGAAAATTCTATCAAGTTGCGCTTAAACCAATGACATAAAAGCTTTTTTTAGAGGTTGTAATTGGCTTTAACCAATTTAAATTCCATTTTATGAAACCTACTCGCAACTTAATTAAAAGTCTAACCTTTGTCCTAGTCGCTTTACTTTTTAGCACTTGTGGAGGTGATAAGAAAAATCAAGCTAACAATAATCAATCGGTTTTTAGATACAATGAAGCCGCGGGAATTTCAAAGTTAGATCCGGCAAGAGCAGTAAACTGGGAGGATATTGTAGCGGTTGGCCATCTATTCGAAGGATTGGTTCGGTTGGATGAGAATATGCAGGTTCAGCCTTCAATTGCGGCTAGTTATGATGTTTCAGATGATCAATTGGAATACACCTTTCACTTAAGAAGCGATGTTTATTTCCATGATGACCCTTGTTTTCCTGCTTCGGAAGGAAGAAAAGTCAATGCAGAAGATTTTGAATACAGCTTTTTTAGAGTTACTGATCCTAATCAACCTTCTCCTGGAAAGTACATTTTCAAGAATGCTGATAAGAGTGAGAAAAGCAATTATTTAGGTTTTAAAGCTGTTAATGACCACACTTTTAAAATATTTTTGACTAAACCTCAACCGTCATTTATACAAATGATGACACTTGGATTATGTTCTGTAGTGCCACATGAAGCTGTTGAGAAGTATGGAGATGATTTTAGAGCGCATCCGGTTGGCACTGGCCCATTTAAATTTTCTTTTTGGGAAGAAGGGAATAAACTTGTTTTACTTAAAAACACAGAATATTGGAGGAAGAATAAAGAAGGGGAGCAGCTACCCTTTATTGACGCAATAACCATAACATTTTTATACGATAGATTGCAAGAGTACCTTAAATTCAAGGCAGGTAAATATGAGATGTTATCTGGATTAGATCCAAATTTTCAAGACAAATTACTAACAGACATGGGTGAAATGCAGCCGCAACACGAAGGAGATATAAAGTTCTCTAAAATTCCATGGCTGAAAACTGATTACCTCGGATTTATGATAGATGATTCAAAACCTATTAATAAAGATAATCCGCTGATGAATAAGCTAGTTAGACAGGCTATTAATCATGCTATTAATAAAGAAGAGTTGGTTCTTTATATTCGGAAGTCGATTGGCAAGCCTGGAAATAAAGGGTTCTTGCCTGAAGGCGTGCCTGGGTTCGAGCATATTAATGTTAGCGGGTATGATTACGATCCAGAAAAGGCAAGAGAACTTTTGAAAAGGGCTGGGTATAAAGGAGAGAAAGTCAGGTTGATCGTAGCTAATCAGTATAAATTATTGTGTGATTATATGCAAAGGAAATTAAAGGAAGTTGGGCTCGCAGTTAAGGTGGACGCTATATCCAAAGAGGTCTATGTGAAGAATCTAGCTTCTTTTGATGATAATTTCTTTTTCAAAAATTGGATTGCGGATTTTCCGGATGCTACTAACTTTTATCAGTTGTATTATAGCAAGAGTTTTTCACCTGAAAGAGGTCCAAACTACACGCACTTTGCAAATGAGGAATACGACCAACAATTCGAGCTGTTGTTGAACGAAAGCAACGATACTGTTAAATGGGAATTATATAACAAATTAGAGGCTATTCTAATAGAAGAGGCACCTATGGTTCCTTTGTTTTATGATGAGACAGTTCGTTTTTATCGAAACAATGTTTCTGGAATAAAAGTAAACTCAATGAACCAATTAGACCTATCTGAAGTTAAAGTGGCTAAGGATTCTAAAATTCAATAGTTGTGCTAATAGCTCTATGATCTGAGAGTTCAGGCTGATGAGTAGTGAATTTAAAGGAATTAAATGAGTCATCATGTAAGATGTAATCGATTCGCTGAAAAGGCACTTTGGTGAAAGTTCCAGACACGCCATTTCCACTAAGAGTAAATGAATCCCAATATTCAGCGGTTAAGTTTCGATAATTGTAAGATACCGGGGTGTCATTAAAGTCCCCACATATTACAACTGGATGCCTGCTAGTTTTGGCGTGTTCCAGTAATTTATTAGTTTGAGAAACACGCTTGCTATATCCAATCGAGAGTCTATGATACATTTTAGAGTCCTTTACAGATTTCACATGTGGCCATTCTTTATGGTTGCCACTTGTACCTAGTAATTGATAGTCCTCTAATTCAAACCCTACAGATCCTATGTGAGCATTGTATACCCTGATGGTGTCATTGTTAATGAGTAAATCAGAAAAAATAAAACTGTTCCCTTTATCATTTTCAAACTTTATATGTCCTTGATTAATGATCGGATATTTGCTGAAAGTAACATTTCCGAATAGACCATATCCTTTGTATCCTGTTAGAGAATATCCTTCTGTTATGTTTTTGGCTGAAAGAAAATGTAGAAGTGAGTCTCTTGTTACAAAAGTGGGCACCTTTTTATTATCTTGATAGAATTCCTGAAAGCATATTATATCTGGATCTTCTTGTTTCAAGAAGTCAAATATTTTGCCTCTGGTTTCCTTATTTTCAATCCACTCATACAAGTCAAAATCTCGTACGTTATAACTCATTACGCTCACCTCATTAGTTCGCTCAGGGTCATTTCCATCCAGTATAGATAATTGAATGAAATGGCTGAGGTGTGTAATTCCGATAACGATAGTAACCAAAGACCATAAAAATTGCTTTTTACGTTTGATGAGCCAATACAGAAGAAAAAATAAATTGCAAAGAAGAAAGCCTGGATAAATTAACCCGAAAAAGGCCATGAAATTCACTTTTTCCGGATTAACGTATGTTGACAAATAGGAGAGGAGAAGACCTACAACGCACAGGATGTTTAATAAGAAAGCAATCTTATTAAAAGTTGATAGCGCTTTATAACCTTTTCCCTTCATTAAATAAATAGTCCTTTTCTGTTTTTGATAAAGATTCGTAGCCCGACCGTTTTATCTTGTCTAATATAGCATCTACTTTTGCTTGCCGATCTTTTTTGCTCACATTAAATTCTTGATCTGTTTGATTCTTAGCAGACGCAGACCCTTTGAAATCCTTCTTTTTGTATTTCACTTTCATTTTCGGATTAGCTTTCTTTTTACTCCCTGAGCCTTTATTAAATCCACCACTAAATGCACCAATTAATGCCGAAAGCCAACCAGTCAAGTTTAATCCTTTTTTAGCTAAAATGACCGACAAATAACCAAAACCAAATCCTCCCAGATGAGCAACGCTTCCACCTAGATTGTCTCCATAACTTAAAATTCTTATTACGTTTAAACCTACATACACCAAACCAACTACCATAAGAGTGGGCTGAAAAAACCTTAGGTTCAATTTCATGTTTGGCGCGTAGGCAATTGCTGCCCCCAAAATGCCCATTACCGCACCTGAAGCTCCAACAATATGGCTATTGCTCATCTCTGGCGGGAGCGGGAGGATTTTCATAAAAAGGAGGTATAAAAAGAAGCCTGCAAGGCCACTAAGAATATAAGTTGAGATGTAAGTTTTGTTTACTTCAAATTGGCTATATATTTTTCCGAAGAAATAAAGGGCTATCATATTGAATAAAAGATGAAAGAGTCCGTCATGGATCATTAAATTCGTCAGAATTGACCAGGGTTGACGTATTAATTCATGAAGGTTCGCAGTTCCAGAAAACCAATGTAAATTTAGCTGAATTCCAGCATCAGCTTGATTGTATCCTATTACGATGAAGTTAATTGTGTAGAAAAACAAAAAGGCGATCACATTGAAAAATATAATTTTCGTTGTAATGCCACCTGTTTTATAGATGCGCTTAATATTGTCGGTGAGCTCTGCCATTAGAAGTTATTTGATTTACTTCTGCCCCAAAGCCAAACGATTAGTAACCCGATTAATCCACCACCTATGTGGGCAAAATGTGCTACGTTATCACCAGGGTTGTTGGCGAAGCCCATGTACAACTCCAAAGCTGCATAACCGAGCACAAAAAACTTCGCTTTTATTGGAATTGGTGGAAACAACAGCATTAATTTGTTGTTTGGAAATAGGTAGGCGTAGCCAGCTAAAAGACCAAAAACTGCACCGGATGCTCCGACAACTGTTCCAAATTGGATCCCTTCGAAAGTACTTTGATCTACTATTTCCCAATTCAAGCTACTATGGTAGGAGTTCGTAGTTACATTACTAATGTCTGGGAATGAAGTGCCTGTTAATTGGTACATTTCAAACATTTGAACTCCCATATAAAGTAAAGACGCTCCAAGTGCCGTTAACCCGTAAAATAAAAGAAACTTTTTCGCACCCCAAACTCTTTCTAATTGGCTTCCGAAAATAACAACCGCAAACATGTTAAAGAACAAATGGCCAATTCCACCATGCATGAAAAAATGAGCCAATATTTGATAAGGAGCAAATTGATCTGAATTCACATAATGCAATGCCAAATTATCATTTAATTCGGGCATTACATTTTGAATCACGAACATAATTACATTGAGTAATAGAATGTTCTTGACCACCGGCCCCATGTTTCTAAATAGATTCTGCAGCATTATACTTCAAATTTTCTTTCCAATTCATCCAATGGCACAGTTACCGTAGTTGGCTTACCAGTTGCGGTGTAAAAAGGCTGCTCGCACGCAAATAATTCATCTATCAGGGTTTGCATTTCCTCAATCGATAAATTCTTTCCTTTTTTAATTCCAGCAGCTTTCGCCATACTTCTTGCCATCTTCTCTCCTAATTTAATTGAGCTTATCTCATCATTAAGACTCTCCAGGATTTCTTCCATCGTTTCCTTAACGTCACTTTCTGACAATACGGCTGGTATTCCATTAATAATTACGGAACCATTACCGAATTCAGAAATATCAAAACCCATTCCAATTAGGTCATTACTGACAGATTGTAAGATTCCTATGTCTTGTTGGCTGAGTTCAAGTGTCAGTGGAAACATCATTTGTTGCGTCCCAACTCTATTATTAGCAATTTTCTGGACAAATTGTTCGAATAAAATTCGTTCGTGGGCTCTTTGCTGATCAATTACGATAAATCCAGATTTAATATGATTGATAATATATTTCTTATGAAGTTGGTATGGAAGTTTCTGCTCTTCGATGTCAACTAATTCATCAAGTGAGCCTTGCGACTCATCTTGAGAGCTAACTGTAATGATTTCTTGCTTTTCTGAAGGTAAGTTTTGATACATTTTTTCCAATGCGGCAATATCAGAAGTGCTTACTTTTTGATGTTTAAAATCAGATTGGGAGGGAGCTAGTTTGAAAGGGTTGAAATCCGGATCTTTATCAATTTGGGGAGCGGCAACAACCGTATTTTTTGGCAGAGGAGTAACATTAAAACTTGTTTCCTGTTCAAAGTCTAAAGTTGGAGTTATGTTGTAACGACCTAAAGATTGTTTGATTGCGGAATGCAAAATCGCATAAATAGAACGTTCATCCTCAAATTTCACTTCTGTTTTAGTTGGATGAATATTAACATCTATAGTAGTCGGATCCACTTCGAGGTATATGAAGTAAGATGGATATTGATCCTTTGCGATTAACTCTTCGTATCCTTTTACAACTGAGTGGTTAAAGTAGGGGCTTTTAATAAATCGATTATTTACAAAAAAGTATTGTTCCCCTCTTTTTTTTCTTGCAGCTTCTGGTTTACCTATAAACCCTGAGATTTTTAAAATACTTGTGTCCTCGGCAATAGGAACTAACTTTTCGTTGTAATTCTTACCCATTATCGCAACTATTCGCTGCCTTAAGGAACCTCCATTTAAGTTGAAGATTTCATTTCCGTTGTGATGAAATATTAATTCAGTTTCAGGATGTGTAAAAGCGATCCGTTGAAATTCTTCAATAATATGTCTCGTCTCAATAGGGTTTGATTTTAGGAAATTTCGTCTTGCCGGAATATTGAAAAATAAGTTTTTAACCTGAATACTAGTTCCTGCTGGAGTTGAAGTTGGTTCTTGTAGTTTTACTTCAGATCCTTCGATTACGAGTTTGGTGCCAATTTCATCTTCTGGTCTCCTAGTGCTCACTTCCACTTGGGCAACAGCGGCAATTGAAGCCATTGCTTCTCCACGAAATCCTTTCGTTTGAATAGAAAATAAATCCTCAACTGTATTGATTTTTGAGGTGGCGTGTTTTTCAAAACACAGTCGGCAATCTGTATCAGTCATGCCGCTTCCATTATCAATTACATGCACAAGAACTTTTCCAGCATCTTTTACAATGAGTTGAATTTTTGTAGCTCCAGCATCGATTGCATTTTCTACTAATTCTTTAACTACTGAAGCTGGTCTTTGAACTACTTCCCCTGCGGCTATTTGATTCGCTACGTGGTCAGGGAGTAGCTTGATGACATCTGGCATATACTATTTACCCGCGTTTTTTTGGAAGAGGGAAGAGACAGCATCAACATTGGTAAATAAATAAATGAAAACAGCAGTAAGTACAACCAGGATAATTAATAATCTAATATTACTTCTCATCCGAGCTTTTTGAACTTGACTTTTTTTCCAATCTAAATTCGTCTGTGCTCTAAAATTTATTTCCCTCTTTGCTCGATCTCCTTCTTCTTTCCCGTGTTTTTGTTCAATTTCATTGATTCTCTGATCTAGCCTTTCCTTATCCACATCATAATATCTTGTAGATAAATTAAACTTTTTCGGCTGCCGAACTTTAAATACTCCTGTTCCTTGTTTGAGAATCATAACACACAAATTTAAGAATCATATCCATAACCCACCAATCTTACTAAATATTGTGGGCATGGTTATTGACGAATAATAAAAAAACCAGTTCTATTCACAATTGGTTTAGGATAAGATGAGCATTTAGCCAAAATTCCATATAGGGTTTAGGCTATTTTTATGAGCGTTGAAGGTATAGAAGCATTGAAGGATTGAAGTGATGAGAATATTATTTATTAGCATATTATTAGTAATCGGAAGCTCCGCATTCGCTGGGGGTCCGACTGAACCTGAAAAGTCTTGGGCAGATAGTGTGGCTAAAAAAATGACCATCGAAGAGAAAATAGGCCAGCTATTTATGGTTGCAGCTTATTCCAACCGAGATGAAGCACATCGGCAAGAAATCGTTTCACTTATTCAAAATCATCACATAGGAGGTTTAATCTTTTTTCAAGGTGGTCCTGGAAGGCAGATTGATTTAACCAACTATTATCAAAGCAAGAGTAAGGTTCCATTACTCGTTGGGATTGATGCAGAATGGGGGTTGAAAATGAGGTTGGACTCAACCTTTAAGTTTCCAAAACAAATGACGATGGGAGCTATGCAAAATGATTCGTTGGTATATCAAATGGGCAGGCAGGTTGCTCATCATTGCAAACGGATAGGAGTGCATGTGAATTTCGCGCCTGTGCTTGATGTTAATAATAACCCAAATAATCCTGTCATCAATTACCGATCATTTGGAGAAGACAGAGATAACGTTTCAAGAAAAGGAATTCAGTATATGAACGGTCTTCAGCACAATGGCATTATGGCGAATGGAAAGCATTTCCCTGGTCATGGTGATACAAATATGGATTCGCATAAGTCATTACCGGTTGTTCCTCATAATAGGCAGCGGTTGGATTCTATTGAAATGTATCCGTTCAGAAATGCATTTAGAGCCGGACTTGCCAGTATTATGGTAGCGCATTTACAAGTTCCAGAACTTGACGATACACCTAATCTAGCTACAACATTGTCGCCTAAAGTGGTTGCTGAACTTTTGAAAAAAGAACTTGATTTTCAAGGACTAGTATTTACAGATGCCTTGAATATGAAAGGCGTTAGTTCATACTTCGAACCGGGCGAAGTAGATGTAAAGGCGCTGTTAGCTGGTAATGACGTATTGCTTTTCTCTGAAGATGTGCCAGTAGCAATTGCCAAGATTAAAGAAGCAATTGAGCAAAAAGAAATTACAGAAAAAGAAATTACAAAACGTGTTGTTAAAATATTAAACAGCAAGGATAAATACAATGCAGCTAGGTTTACACCAATTTCCAAAAGCCAAATTGGAAGTGATTTAAACAATGTAGAAGCGGAAGTGGTTCGAAGAAGAATCTATGAAGAAGCGATAACGGTAATTAAAAATGATAATGACATTCTTCCGTTAAAAGATTTAGCTAATCGTAACATATTAAGTATTTCAATTGGCGCTGAAGTTGATAATAAATTTGCGGAAGGATTGGATCGTTACTGCAACTTAGACAGGTTGAGTATGGATCGAAATTCTAATTTGAAACAAGTTTTAACCAATATCACCGAAGTTGCAGAGCACGATTTAATTATTGTTTCCACCCATGATCTAAGTCAACGGGTGCATAAAAACTATGGTGTAACTCGATCTACAATCGAAATTATTCAAGAGTTAGCCTTGGCAAGACCAACTATTTTAGTTCATTTCGGGAATCCTTATGCGTTGAACAGTTTAGACTCGCTATCCGATTTAAAAGCGGTGATTGTTGCCTACGAAGAGCAAGAGGCTGCGTTAGATTTGACTTCCCAACTTGTCTTCAATGGAATTCCCGCAAAAGGGAAATTGCCAGTTTCTATAAATGCAATTTATCCAGCAGGAACTGGTATTTGTTGGAATCAAGCTACAAGGTTAAAATATACCCTTCCGGAAGATCTTGGAATAACTCAATATCAACTGAAAGGGATTGACAGTATTGCAAATGATGCGATCAAACAAAAAGTATTTCCAGGTTGTCAAATTATGGCAATTAAAGATGGCAAAGTTTTTTACCAGAAATCTTTCGGAAAACACACTTACGATGGCGATCGGAAAGTTCAATTAACAGATGTCTATGATATTGCTTCTATTACTAAAATAGCCTCCTCGGCCGCATCTATTATGCGGCTGGAAGACCAAAGTTTATTTGACGTTGAGAATACTATTGGTACTTACTTACCAGAATTAACAGATTCCACAGATTATGCCAAAACGAAGTTAAAGTTTATGCTCTCGCATCAGGCTGGATTCGTTTCTTGGATTCCATTTTACATTAGAACTTTGCATAAAGGTCAACCAAGTTTTAAGTTGTATAGTCCTGAAAAAACAAGTTTTAATACAGTTAAAGTAGCCGATGGGATATGGATGAACCCGAATTATCAAGATACCATTTTTAAGCGAATTCTAGGAACCTCAATCGCAGCTAAAAAGAAGTACAAATATTCAGATTTAGGATACTATTTTATCAATAGAATAATTGGGAAGCAAACTGGGATTGCCCAGAACAATTTTGTAGATAGTGTGTTTTACAAACCAATGGGATTAGATCAAATTGGTTATTTGCCTAGAGATAAATACGCTTTAAATCAAATAGTACCAACAGAGATTGATGGATACTATAGGCATCAGTTGGTGCATGGGTATGTTCATGATCAAGGTGCAGCAATGTTTGGAGGCGTTCAAGGTCATGCAGGTTTGTTCTCAAACGCAAATGATCTGGGCGTGATGATGCAGATGTATCTCAATTACGGAGAATATGGAGGAACTAGATATTTGTCTGATTCTGTAGTTAGAAAGTACACTTCATCCCATTATTTATCCAATGGGAATAGAAGAGGAATTGCTTTTGATAAGCCAGTAAGAGAAGGAGGAAGTGGACCTACTTGTAGCGGATGTGCCTCAGAAAAGAGTTTTGGACATTCAGGTTTTACTGGAACATTAACCTGGGCTGATCCAGATGCTGGACTTGTTTATGTGTTTTTATCTAATCGAGTTTATCCAAGTGCAGAAAACAGAAAAATTATTTCTATGAGCATCCGGACTAAAATTCAACGTATATTATATAACGCTGTAAATTCAGCAGACGAAGCTAAGATAGGTTTATGAAAATTGGAATAGTACTTTATCCTACCTACGGTGGTAGTGGAATTGTAGCGACTGAATTAGGAAAGGAATTGGCAAAGATTGGCCACGAGGTACACTTCATTACTTATAGTCAGCCAGTGAAATTGGGTTCATTTCATCCTAATGTGTATTATCATGAGGTGCGAGTGTCAGACTACCCTCTTTTTGCTTATACCCCGTATGAACTTGTGTTAACCAGTAAATTAGTAAATGTTGTAAAGTATGAGAAATTGGATATTCTTCATGTTCATTACGCAATACCCCATGCTTCGGCAGCCTATATGGCTCAGCAAATATTGAAATCTCAAGGGATTAGTATTCCGTTTATTACAACACTGCATGGCACAGACATCACTTTGGTAGGTAAAGATTCATCTTTTGAGCCAGTCATTAAATTTGCGATAAACAATTCGAATGCGGTTACGGCCGTTTCAGAAAGCTTAAAAAGAGACACCGAGGAGTATTTCAACATCACCAGAGATATTCATGTGATTCCAAATTTTGTTAGGCTAGAAAACTATTCCTCTGGTAAAGGAGATGTAAGTCGTTCTACATATGCCCCAAACGGAGAGAAAATTATAACCCACATTTCTAATTTCAGAAAAGTAAAACGGATTCCTGATATCATTATCGCATTTAAAAAGATTCTCGATAGTACACCTGCAATCCTACTTTTAATTGGTGATGGACCTGAGCGTCACAATGTTGAGCAGATTTGCAGGAAACAAGGCGTTTGCGATAAGATTCATTTCTTAGGAAGTATCAAGCACCCTGAAGAAGTGTTACAAGTTTCGGATTTATTTATGTTGCCTTCTGAAACGGAAAGTTTTGGGTTAGCTGCTTTGGAGGCAATGGCTTCATCTGTGCCTGTAATTGCATCCAATGCTGGTGGAATCCCAGAAGTTGTGAAAGATGGCTTTGGTGGTCATTTGCATGATGTAGGAGACACTGATGCTATGGCTGAATTAGCAATAAAGATTTTAAATGATCTTGACCGTTATAAAACAGAAGCTTTAGAAAAAGCAAAAGGATTTGATATCAATCAAATCCTTTCACAATACATTGAATTATACGATAGCTTATTATCTGAATAACGTTACGTGATATTCGTCTTCAATCGCATTTGGAATTCTTAATCCTGTAGTTGGATCATATGTAGAACCATAAGTTCCTTTGATAAGTACAAAGTAGGTTCCTGGCTTACATTCAGCCCCATGCATATTTGTACCATTCCATTTAAACTCTGGATCAGTTGATTCATATACTTTTTGACCCCATCGATTGTAGATTTCAACGTTCATTGTATCATAACATGGATCGCTTAATCCTTCCAATTCGAAGTAGTCATTGGTACCATCATTGTTCGGAGTGAAAACATTAGGAATTGGATTTACCCACCCAAGTGGCGGATCAATATGTATAGAAGAACCGTTATAGCTTGTGTCAGAATTACACTTGGTAGAGTAGGCCAAAAACTGCATATCAATATCCTCAAGGAATACATCTCCACAATCAACGGTCCAGCAATATCTAAGTGGAACATCTCTGATGGCACCAACTTGATTATTTGAACCATAAGAATAATTAGTTATCCAAACAGTATCCTGACTCATGAAGTTGAGGTAATAATACTCTCCTGGAACACCTGATGCTATTGGAGCTTCGTAACTTGCAGCGAATGGGAATGTTGCAGATGTTGGCTCAATATATAGCGTATCGCTTGTGTTAATGGTGTCGGTAGCAAATACCTCGAAACAAATGGTTTCACCATATGTCACGTTCATGGTGTCAGGAATAGAAAGTAGAATCGGAGGCACTATATTAATTACATGAATTTCAATGTGCTTAATTGTAGTGTCAGAACCTGAACATCCTAAGGAGTATGTAATCAGGTCAATTCCAAATGTCGAATCAACTGTTTCACATGGAGGATTCCAGCAATATCTTAATGGAATTACACCAATCCCTTCATAAGTACCGCCACCAATGTCAACAAAGTGAGGTATCCATGCTGTATCAGCACCTAAATAGTCTAGGTAATAGAAATCACCTGATGGAGATCCACCCGATGCAGTAGGAGGAACATAATTTCCAATTAAATCGAATTCAGAAGAAATAGGAGTTAAATAGATCGTATCAGTACCATCGTTGTCATAAGCTTGAATCTCAAAACAAATTTGTTCTTCAACTATAACAAGAAGTGTGTCATTTAAAGCTGTAAATAACGGTGGAGAGTCAACTGTACATGGCAATGCCTCATATTGAATATCTAACGTGGTTTCTCCGATTTTAATGCCTCCACGCCATTCGTGCACTTTCAATGCAAATACATATTTACCAGAAAGAACAGGACTTGCGTCAATAACCCCTGTTATTGGATCAACAGACATTGGAGGCGCACCTCCGCAAATATTAGCTAATCCAAAACCGCCTGCCCAAGTAACAGGTGGATGAGGTTTAGCAAATGTACCATTACCAGTTGGCGAAGCTGTTGCACCTGCTAAAGGATCTACTAACTCATAAGAAAGTGAATCACCATCAGCGTCAATAACACCAAAGTCGAAATATTTCGTGTATCCTAAACACAAATAAGCATCAGCTGGATAAGGTCCGAATTGAGGAGTGCTGTTTGGTCCAATAGCCGGATCTGGAATTTCCGTATAGAAGCTCAATGCCGTAGATCCGGGACCATTAATGTTATCAATACTTGCATTACGAGCATAAATTTGAGAATGCAAGTAATATCCAGGTCCATAATCAGGAATCGTTATAACCGGAGAAGTAAATATTCCTCTATCAACACAAAGACCAGTAGGAGTATAACAACTATCTCCAAAAGGCAGGTTTGCTGTAATTGCTGGAGAGGTTAATACATAACTTGCTTGTAAAACGTCCGTATCCAATCTGTAGATTCCTACAGTAACACTTGTTGGCATTCCGGCTGACCCAGACTCACAAGAACGATACAGTTTCATTACAAGTTGGTACTGGTTTACACCAACGTATTGTACTTCTATATTTCCACCTGCTATGTGGGATGCAAATAGCTGGCTACTCATTACTAGAATTAGGCAGGCGATAAATAATTTTTTCATTGCTAGGTTTAAATTTATTGTCAATCGTAGTCAAGACGGCAAAGGTTGCAAAAAGGTTGCTGACTTGTAATATTTTACAATAATAGCAATAATTATGGCCGTTTGAATGGGCGAGCGGATGTATAAAATGAATACTTTTACATTCAAATGATAAGTGAATATGGCCGTGTTGGATAAAATTTCTATGACTTTTAACTCTAAAGGACTCTCGAAACCTCTTTTAAAAGAGATGCATTTGAACTTGTTAAGACCAAGGTTGATTGAAGAGAAGATGCTTATTCTTCTAAGGCAAGGAAAGATTTCTAAGTGGTTTTCAGGGATAGGTCAGGAGGCTATATCAGTGGGTGTTGCTATGGCCATGGATGAGGATGAATTTATGCTTCCGATGCATCGGAATCTTGGAGTCTTTACCACCAGAAATGTTCCGTTAGAAAGGCTATTTGCACAATTTCAGGGTAAGGCGTTGGGATTTACACAAGGAAGGGATCGGTCTTTTCATTTTGGATCTATGGAACATCATGTGGTTGGAATGATCTCTCACCTTGGTCCGCAATTGGGTATTGCCGATGGAATAGCATTAGGCCACAAACTAAAAAAGACCGGAAAATCAACGATTGTATTCACGGGAGATGGTGGCGCAAGTGAAGGTGATTTTCATGAGTCATTAAATGTAGCAGCAGTATGGGATCTGCCGGTTATTTTTGTAGTAGAAAATAACTGTTGGGGATTGTCTACTCCTTCAGCTGAGCAATTCAGATGTAAACAGTTTATAGATAAAGGAATTGGCTATGGAATAGACACCGTGCAAGTAGACGGGAACAATATTATTGAAGTTTACAATGCCGTAGCTAAAATTCGAGCAGATCAAGGTAAAAACCCAAAACCAGTTTTATTGGAATGTATGTCGTTCAGAATGCGAGGGCATGAAGAGGCATCTGGAACAAAATATTATCCAGAGGGAATTCAAGATGAATGGGCTTTAAAAGATCCACTTGACAATTTTCAAATGTTTTTGTTGGAGGAGGGTGTTATCACAGAAAATGATGTTGATCAGCTTAAGATTTCAATTAAAAAGGAAATTAACGATTCACTCGAAATAGCATATGCTGAGCCAGATATAGAGGTTGATACGGATAAAGAACGAGCCAATTTATTTGTTCCGTTTGATTTTAAATTATCGGAACCCGAAACAGATAAAAAGTCAGATAAACGCTTAATCGATGCAGTTTCGGATGGCCTTGGGCAATCTATGGAACGTTATGACAACTTGGTTATAATGGGCCAGGATATTGCTGAATACGGTGGCGTATTTAAAGTAACGGAAGGATTCGTTGATCGGTTTGGAAAAGACAGAGTTAGAAATACACCAATTTGTGAGTCTGCTATTGTTGGTGCGGCATTGGGTTTATCAATGAATGGCTTTAAAGCAGTAATGGAAATGCAATTTGCAGATTTCGCCACCTGCGGATTTAATCAAATTGTAAATAACCTGGCCAAATTACATTGGCGCTGGGGAGAAAACGCTGACGTTGTTGTCCGAATGCCAACAGGGGCAGGAGTAGGTGCGGGGCCGTTTCATTCACAATCTAATGAAGCATGGTTTTTCCATACGCCTGGATTAAAAATTGTTTATCCGGCATTTCCTGGAGAGGCAAAAGGTTTATTGGCTGCAGCCATAGAAGATCCAAACCCAGTTATGTATTTCGAACATAAGGCATTGTATCGAAGTATTTCAGAAGAGGTCTCTGATGACTATTATACGACTGAAATCGGAAAAGCATCAATGGTTAAAACTGGTTCTGATGTTTCCATTATTACGTATGGTATGGGAGTGCATTGGGCGTTGGATTTCTTAAAGGAAAACCCCGAAGTAAGCGCAGATGTTGTAAATTTAAGAACGCTGTTACCGCTGGATCAAGATTCAATTTTCAAATCTGTTCAGAAAACAGGGCGAGTTATCGTTTTGCATGAAGATTGTATCACTGGAGGCATTGGAGGCGAATTATCTGCATTGATTGCAGAACATTGCTTCGAGTATTTGGATGCTCCAGTTATTAGATCTGCGAGTTTGGATACTCCGGTTCCATTTGCTGGAAAATTAGAAGATAACTTCTTACCAAAAGAAAGGTTTGCAAGTCAATTATTGGCATTATTAAATTATTAAAATGAAATACACTTTCTTATTAGTTTTTGTTTTTTCCATCTTAGGTCTGAGAGCACAGGATAAATCGGATCTGGAAATGAAGCCTTTCTTTGTTGGTGTAACCGCAGGAGGATATTTCGCCAATAAAAACACAGCCTATTTTTATAATGGAAATGCAAGTGGTGGAATTGAGCGAGTTTTAAACACTCAATTCTATGCTGATCAAATAACTCAAGAATATCAAAGTTATCCGTGGACATTTGGCGAATTTCCTGAACAAATGCGATATACAGTCGCTGCGCAATTAGGAATTCATTTAGGATATAATGTTAGCGAAACGTTCTCACTGATAGGCGATTTAGATCTAATCAATATAAAGGCTCAGGATTTTATTACGTTGCTTATTGATGATCCAAATAATCTATCGCCAGAACCGACCATTGAAGTCATTCCGATCTTAGGTAAAGAAAAACGGCTTAGTCTGAATTTTGGATTTCAAAATTATTTAAGTTCGGAAAACAATACTTATTTCTATTGGTCCCTTGCGGCAAATGTGTCCATTACAAAATTTGAAGACAATACAATGAAAATAGGAAGTCTTCCAGCCATGTACATTGGCGATCCTTTATGGATTGGTAACATCAATGTAAACAATGGTTCAGTTGTAGCGGGAACCGGAAGAACAAAGCCTGGTGGAGTTGGAGTAGGGGCAATAGCAGGTTTTGGAGTTAAATTTAAATTCAATCCCCAGTTCATATTTGATATAGGCTATAACCTTCACTATACCACTGTGAATTTAACGGATTACGATTCTGTTTTTAAAGAAAGAGGAATGCAACATTCCCTATTCGCCAGAATTATCTGGGGTTAATTACTCCGCTTTTTCTGAGATTATTCCCACGGTGAACTTTGATTTATTGATATCCCAAGCCGTTACCACAATCTCTTTGTTAAAGAACTTTACGTTCTTCAAGTTAATACCCATAGGTTCTTCTAATTGACTGTAGACTGATGTGAAGTCTTTAGACTCGAAGGTTTTATCTTCTTTCAAAGAGCTCAGATTAAAAATAACCTTCTCATCATCCTTCAGATTATGAGCAACGAGTAACTGTCTATCATATTCTATTAATTTATGCTGGTTCCAGAATCCTCGATCGTTGTTACTTGCTTGGTTTAACCCTAATACATCAATGTGGTCCACCATACCGTCTGGCTTCAAACAAACTAAGGCCAAACGATCCTTCATATAC
This sequence comes from Parvicellaceae bacterium, assembly GCA_047639575.1. GTDB lineage: Bacteria > Bacteroidota > Bacteroidia > Flavobacteriales_D > Parvicellaceae > JBLIOB01. The sequence continues at coordinate 8,000 of JBLIOB010000012.1, read as the reverse complement.
AAAGTTTTAAACTCAGAACCGACCGTTACTTTTTCCTGTTTAGTATGTTCAGCTGTCAAGAATATAGTGTTGTTAACTATTTTCATCTCACGAATTTTGAAATCAACTAATCCACCTACCTTTTTTGCTGTTTTCTTGCCTTCTGCCTTGATTAGAAATTCTTCGGTAAATGCATTTTGTTTGAAAGTAGTGGCTACTGCCGTTTGATCTAACTTGAAATAAAAACTTCCCTCGTAAATGTTATAACTTGACGACACATAAAACCCTGCTAGATGCAGGTTGTTTTCTTTGTCCAATTCATATTTAACATCTGCAATTCTTTTCCCCATCAGCGATAATGTCTTTTTATGATGTTGCTCGCTAGCCGGGTCAATCGTAAAAACAAAATAGTTGTTGTCTAAACCAACACGGTATCTTTTAATAATAAATAGGACTCCTGTATTTGACATCACCGGAACATTTACTTTAACCTTCCTATTATCGTTAGTTAATGCTAGCTTATGTTCAATTCGCAGGACTAAAGAAGAAGTAAAGATCCATGATTCTATTTCTTCATTCTTGCCCTTCATATAAGGAGCGTTGGCAATAACTCCAAAATGTTTTCCGTCTGGAGATAAAGTAAAATCAAAGGATGAACTAGCGTGATTTGAAACACAGAGTAATGCTGGCGGACTAAATTTTCCATCTTCAATGGATCTGCTAAACAGCCCTTTTTTATTGCCTTCCTGTTTCTTCGTGGAAAAGACTATAGTTCGGCCCTTTATTAATTCAAAATAAATAATAGACTCGTTTTCAAAACTTGCATCAAGTACCTTGTAAGATCCAAATTCTCGTCCGTATTCAATGATTTGAGCTTCTTGAATTTTGCCTTGTTTTCTAACTCCAACAACAATTTTTTCAGAGGTTACTCCTATGAGCTCAACCTTGTCAGTTTTTTCAGCATCCGTAAACTGGGTCCATGTTGCTTCTAATTCTTGTGAAATCGAGCTCAGTGATATTAGACAGATAAACAGTAAAAAGATTATTTTCATGACTATTAGGCTACCTCTAAAGTATTCATTATTTCGTTAATGGATCTATGCGGCCGTAAACAAACTGTCATAAACTATGCCATACTATCCTATATTAATGTCGTAGCTTTATGCAGCATCAAAAAAATAAAAATGAAAACAGTAATATCTACGCTGCTACTTACACTTAGCTTTTCAATTATTTTTGCTCAGGCCAATTTGCCAATTGGCTCTACAATCGAAGAAAATTCGAAAGAAGCAATTAAATCCTATAAAGATTCGTATTCGGCTAATGCGAAGTCCACTATACAGGCCCAACCAATTGGTAACCTTAGGACCATGGCAGAATGGGAAGAAGTTCAATCGATTTGTATTACTTGGACAGGTTTTAAAAGTATTTTGGCTGAAATAGTTCGTGAAGTGCAATCAGAATGTAATGTGGTTATACTTTGTTTGAGTGCAACAACTGCCCAAAGCGAACTTACTGGATACGGAGTTCCTATCACTAACGTAACATTTGTTGAAGATGATTACAATTCTATATGGATGAGAGATTATGGAGGAAACACGGTTTACAAAGATTACGTTGATTCATTGATTTTAGTGGACTGGATCTATAATAGGAGCAGACCAGATGATAATTCAGCTCCGGAGGCAATTGGTAATCAGCTGGGAATACCAGTGTATGAAATGGCTCAGTCTGGTACAGATTTAGTGCATACTGGAGGAAATTTCATGGCGGATGGATTCGGAACAGCGTTCTCTTCGGAACTTGTAAATGATGAAAATGACGCATCTGGGGCTTATAATTTAACAGTTAAAACTTCGGCTCAGGTAGATCAGTTAATGGATGATTGGATGGGAATTGATACATATGTTAAAATGACTGTTCTGCCTTATGATGATATTCACCATATCGATATGCACATGAAGTTAGTGGATGAAGAAACTTTAGTTATTGGTGAATTTCCTGTAGGAACTTCAGACGGCCCTCAAGTTGAATTGAATATCCAATATATCCAGGATAACTTTGTTTCAGTCTTCGGCACTCCTTATAAAATAGTGCGAATTCCTATGGTTCCTAGTACAAGTGGTGGTTATCCTGATGGTTCTTGGTCTGGAGCTTCGTATAGAACTTATGCAAACAACTTAATCGTAAACAATAAAGTACTGGTTCCAACTTACCGCGAAGAATGGGATACCATTGGATTAAGAATACTAAGAGAAACAATGCCGGGCTATGACGTCATCGGTATTGATTGCGATAATTCAGGTTCCAACATTATTGGTTCTGGAGGAGCAATTCATTGTATTACTAAAGCGATCGGAGTTGAAGATCCTTTGTTGATTTCACATCAGGAACTTCCCAATACTCTGGATGATGTTAATCCATATACGGTGGATGCGCTAGTCATGCATCGTTCTGGAATATCCTCAGCAACTATGCACTATAAAACAAGCGCAGGTGGCTCTTATACTTCAGTAGGTATGACAAATTCTTCCGGAGATACATGGACGGCCGATATCCCGACTCAATCAGTAGGGACACATGTTTACTATTATGTTGAAGGTAATTCAGTCTCTGGTAAATCTCAAGTTAGACCTATGCCTGCACCTATTGGTTATTTTCATTTTGAAGTTACCGGTGCCGTTGATGTGATCGAGGATGCTATTTCTTTTGGACGAGTATTTCCTAATCCTTCTCAAGGTTTAACATGTATTGAAATTAGCAATGTTTACAGTTTCAATGGAGACTTATCTATTTATAATGTACTTGGTGAATTAGTAAAAACAATTCATACTGGTGCGTTTGCAGGTAACTCTAGAAAGTACTTCGTCAATGTTTCTGATTTTGCATCAGGAGCATATAATATTGTTTTAAGGTCTAGCAAAGGGATAATGGCAATGCCATTAATGGTTAAATAGAACCAAGAGAGTTACGATATCAGATTTACGATTTTAGAGTTGTCAAAATTCTAAAATCGTAATTCGTAATTCAAAAATCAGTTAAGGTATTTCGGAAGAGATTTCTTTCGTCTGGCTAATTGCAGGTACAATCGCAAAAACAATAAGGGCGAAAATGATAAATTTCATAGGGTTAATTTTGAACCGTTAAGTTAGAAAAAAGGACGTCAAAGTGCCAACTAGATTGTCTTACTATAAATCTAATTCAGATGTCTCATAATGCCTTGCTCGTTGAATGCATCTAAAGAGGTCCTTATGCCAGCTGCCTTTAAAGCTTTATTAGTCCAACTATTACAAGTTTCGAATAGGCTATAGGATCCATTTGCTTCATAGAAGTTATCTAACGGTCCATAATTAGCATTTTCAATCAGCAATGGCCCATTTTCATTCCGCTGAAAACCACTTAAAATGAATGATTTGAGAGGTTCAAGTTTATCGTGATAAATTTTAATGGACTTAATACGGTCAGATACAATGGGCTTTTTAAGATGGGCAACCACATGCATGGTTGTAGGGCTATTTAGGATCATAGCTTCTACGGCAACGGAGAACTTTAGGTCCGACCATTCTGGTGTATTTAAATAAAACCCTTTATCTCCCCACCCAAAACTTAGGTATTTAATATCAGATCCATAAGTGGTATAATCTTCAGCGTCAATAAAAGAAAGCCAGTCGCTAGCCAAATCAACAGGAATGCATATATCGGTATGAACACCATTAGTGATTACGAAAGCTTCAGTTCCTATACCCTTAGTATTAGAACTTCCGACAGGAATAATCATCATTAGGAGTACAAATGTTTGATAACAAACAAGCAAGACAATAGTGCATTCGATCACGTATAAAGGAAATCTCAGTGCAAATTTCAATTTGTTATTCATATGTTAATATAGTTATACAAAGTGAACAAACCCTTTCTCATCAATGTAGCCAGTCATTTTTGTGTTTAACCATCCGTTTAAATAGTCGGCTGTCTTTAGTGTTAATTGCTGCGCTATTTGAGCTCCTCTAATTAAGATGGTTCCAACCTCGTTTGCCATTAATACATTGTTCCAGTTATTTGCGTCTACAATTTGAACAGCCAGTCCTGGTAAAGGTCTTCCAGCACTTTCATTATTAGATCCAATTTGATGAAGAGATTTTCCCGCAATGTCTTGACCTACAAAATCTTTGGTGTTAAGACTTAATATTGGGATGTTTCCTAAAAGCCCAAATCCGGTTTGGATGTTAATTTTATTGGCATCTATAACGTCTGACAGAATACTGAACTTATTAAAATCAGTAATTATATTTTGAAGCGATTTACTATTCAAATGAGGCAGGTTGTCATGGATGTCTTCCTCTAGACCAATTACTGAGTTAACTTTCATTAAATCATCACCAGTTGCACCAATGATAGGCTTGCAGGCTGGGAGCCATGCACTTAGCAAGTTGTGGATTGATGTTTCTTCTCCAAAAAACACTTTCAAATTCCCATACTTGGCTAAATTGTTAACCTGGCCTAGCCCATAAATTGTAGCAATTAAATTTTGATGGGTGGTTGCCGTATTTCCATCATCAGATGAGCCAATAATCACTTTATCGTATTTGTCATGCTTATTATTAAAATAACGATCGATTGAATTGAATAACCGTATCATTCTAATGAACGGGACGGACATTTTTTTATCATCTAAATGAGAGATCCAAACAGGACTGAAGTCAACTTTTGCAATCGGCTTATCAGTAAGCACTGTATTAGTAATGAACTTTCTTCTGAGGTAATCAATATCTGTTCCATTGGCTTTTGCCAGAATACTTGTTTTCCCTGCAAGACTCATTGCCAGACAAGTAATTGCATGTTCCAATTGATCATCAATGAAAATAATAGCAGACGACTTTCCATCTAACTTGGTCTTAATTCCTTTAGCTCTTGTGAAAACTCGCTTTATTAATTGTCTATGAGATATCGGATTACGATCTGTTTGGAAAGCGTGACTCCTCAAGTTTTTAAAGGAATACTCAATAAAGTCGTGATGAGAAAGCTGATTTTCTTCAATTCTAGCAGCTAAATTATCAGCATTCAATTCCATAACTTTTTGACGTACTTCAAAAGAAGTAGAAGTTGGTTTCATTGGTTCGCCAATATTGATGAACACTTTATTCCTTAAATTTTTAAATCTAAATTTTTCAGACTTTGAGTTCCCGGCTAAGTAGGTAAATGGAGTTCCTAATACTCCCTCCATATGAATCGGAATGATTGGAGCAGTTATTTTGTTTGCAATGTGCTCCATTCCTCTCTTGAATTCATGCAAATGACCATTTCTAGATACCATACCTTCTGCAAAAATTACTACAACATGCCCTTGGTTAATTTGATCCTGACAGAGTTTATTAAAATCTTGCAAATTGTTTCTTCCCCTTGGTGCGATTGGAATCATGTTTAAACTCTTGAAAAACCATTTCATAAGTTTATGGTCATAAGTGTCTTTGAACATCACGTATCGAATTTTTCGAGGTACTGATCCTGCAATCAAAATAAAATCCATGAAAGAAAGATGATTCGCTACGATAAGGGCTCCACTATCTTTAGGAATGTTCTGGACCCCTTTAATATTCATTTTATAGATTACTCGCGCCATTATGAAAACGATAATTCTCACGAACTCAGCTGGATTTTTTATTAATATATAAATAGCCAGAATTAAACTCGCAAAGCCGATCAAGTAGAACACAGCAATACTGTCTAGGTGGCTCATGAATAGGGCAAAAATTCCGGATGAAATAAGAATAATTATAAATACAACCATATTAAGATATGCCAGGTTGCTAGGAAGTTCTTTTGACGATGATCTTTCTTGCATCCAGCTATTTAGAGGAATCTTGTAAAGTCCTGCTGAAAATGCTCCGAAAAATAAGATGGCGCAAAAACCGTAAGAGCCCAGGTCAGCGAATGCCGCAATTAAAGTGAATACGGCTAAGCCAATGGCTCCAATCACCGAGATACCAAGTTCAACTCGAGATTTATTGATGATTCCCGCAGTAAAGCAGCCTAAAGCGATTCCTATTGTCGTAATTGCCCATATAACACTTGTGCCAACTGAATCTAGAAGGAGGACTTCTTTACAATATACAAGTAAGTTCATTTGTATTAGCGAAGCGATAAACCAAAACATCCCTAAGCCAAGAATAACCATGTTTAAGCCTCTAATCTTCTTTGCCTTCAGAAATGACTCCTTCATAAATTTCAAAGGCATTATTGAAATCCTGTTAGGAGCTTCATCTTTTAATACGGGTGTGGAGATTTTAGTGCTTGTAAACCATCCAGCAACAGCTATTAGAAGTAAAATCACTCCAATAATTGTAATTTGATTTGCTGAAAGATTTGCGATGTACCCTGCTAAAACTGTACTTAGTAAGACCGCAATAAATCCAAGGAAATCCATAATCCCAGTTCCGCGGTTTAAATCAGATTTTCCAGCAACGTCCTTAATTAATCCTAGTTTGGAAGGGGAGTAGATGGCACTTTGCAGTCCCATCAAAAATAGACTGACCAGCAATAGTGTAATGTTTTCGATGCTAAATCCGATGATGGCTAATGCCATGATTGGGATCTCGGCTAATTTTGCAATTTTTACAATACTCGTTTTACTTTTTAACTGAGAAAGTAATCCGGCAAATGGGCTAAAAAGCACGTATGGCAACACCAATAGAGCTGAAGCAATCGGAATTACTAACGATTGCATATCTTCTGACACCCATAATACTCCGATGAAAATAATCAGGTATTTTAATAGATTGTCGTTCAGAACTCCGAAAAACTGAGTTAAAAACAGTGGCATCCATTTTTTCATAGCGATTGTTTTTTATTGATGAAACAATACTATTACATATTGCGCTAGTTTAAAATGCGATTAAATTTTTATACGTACATTTAAAAAATGTTAAATACTTATAATTTCTACTAATTATAGTATGGATAACATGCTTAATACGTATAGATAAAATGGCCGTTGATCAATTAAAATCAGTGATTCTTTCACTAAATGAAGAAGAAAAAAAAGAGTTTAGGGTATTCGCCCAAAGACAACGAAGTAAAACGAGAAGACGAGATTTAGAGCTTTTTGATATTATTGTTGATGATCCGGAGAAAAAACCAAGATTAATTATCAATCAACTATACGGCAGTGAAAATAGAGAAGCCTATAATATGCTTCGTAAAAGATTAATTAGACAACTTACAGATTTCGTTACACTAAAACGAATGGATGAGGATGAAACAGATTCTTCCAAAGTAATGAGTATGCTTTCTTTGTCGCAACATTTATTTAGTAGGAATTTGCATAAAATTGGATGGTCTTATCTTGTGAAATCAGAGAGTCTTGCGGAGAAATCGGAGTTATTTGACTTGCTGGATAACGTATACAATTTACAAATTGAACAATGGCATCCGGAATTTGCTCCAAATATTGACCAAATCGTAGAAAGATTAAGAAATAACAGAACGCTTGCTGCTGAAGATGAGGATGTTAATATTCTGACAACTAAGATTAAGCATTTGCTATATAAGCATAAAACAGGAGTCTTAGATGGTTATTTAAGTGCTCATATAATGGTGTTATTTAATGAGTCAGGAGTAACGGAAACATTTTCAAAACGACCTAAGCATCTGTTAAAAGTTCTGTCAATTCTTAGGATTGGCGCACTTGCAGATAAGGATTTTCATCGATTTGAACCCATAATTATCGAACAATACAATTTGATTAATGAAAATGGTGGGTTTGATAAAAGAAACATGCAAGTGAAAATTGAGCTTTTGTATATGATTTCGCATGTATTGTATAGGAATCGAGATTTTAGAGGCTGTCTGGTATATCTAATAGAGCTTAAAAAGTCTATCGATTCTCAGCTCAAATCATTTAGGGATAAATATTACCCTCGTTATATGCTGCTGTACGCCTCAGCTAAGAGTTACCTAGGCTTTAATAGTGAGTCGATTCAATTAATTGAGAATTACCTGTCTGAGGAAGAGTCTAGAATTTCGGT
>JBLIOB010000011.1:0-33923 GCA_047639575.1 Parvicellaceae bacterium | reverse complement strand
AAGCGTCATGGCCAAAACATGAAGCCTTTCTTGCTAGATCAAAAGAAAAGGTACGCTGCAAATCAGTAATATTGATAAAAATTAGTAGATCCCGTCTCTGTTTATACAGATGGCGGGATTTTTTTTGTCAAAGAGATTCTCCGCAGAATTTACAGAATTCGGCATCTGAATCATGTCCTTCTTTGGAACAACTTGTACATGCTCGGGTTGACACAGGCCCATTAGAGGATGTTGTATTTCTTACTTCGGCACCAACAAAAACACCTGAGATTACAATAACAGCATATCCCATTATCATTAAGATCGATGAAAGTGCCTGGCCAGGAGCCGTTACAGGACTTATGTCCCCATAACCCACTGTAGTTATTGTTACAATGGCCCAGTAAATACTTCTAGGAATACTGGTGAAAGCTGTATCTGGATAATCTTCTATTATATACATAATAGTACCCATGATTGTTACCATCACCATCACACCGAAAAGGAACACCAATATCCTTGCCTTGCTTGCTTTTAAAGCTTGCATTAAGACTTTAGCTTCGGACATATATCTAGCCAGCTTAAAGATTCTAAACACTCGGAGTAGTCTTATGATCCTTATTGCTCTTAAGAAAGATGCATTCGTAACAAATAGCCCTAAGTAAGTTGGGATGATCGATAGTAAGTCAATTAGTCCATAAAAGCTTAAGATATACCGAAAGGGCTTTTTAACCACAACAATTCTAAGAACGTATTCTATTGAGAAAAATATCGTAAACGCCCACTCTGCAACGAATAGTTCAGTTTTATATTTAATACTGATCCACTCAACACTTTCCAGCATGACAGCAGCAACGCTTAGAAAAATGCAAATTAACAAAGCAACATCAAACAACTTACCTAATGGAGTGTCTGCTTCATAGATTACTTCATGAAGTTTCCTTTTCCAAGGTTTAATTGTGTTTTCTGAGTCGGCCATTGATTCAAAGATAATCTGATTTAGTTCTCACGCCAATATCAAGGTAATCACGAAAGTTTATTTATATTCAAAACGTAATTAAATAGGAATGGATAAATTGATATACGTTAATACGCCAGCGGCTGGAATCATTACTAAAGAAGGCAAAGAATTGTTAGATCAGTTCCATGTAGGGCAGCTTTCTAACCCGGAGAAAGCATATGCTGACTTAGAACAAACCGGATATTATGAGACAAAGGATTTGGTGTCGACCTTTCTAGGAGCGCCTAAAAACGAAATTGCATTTATACCCAATTTTAGCTTTGGTTTATCAGGGATAATAGCATCCATTCTACCGACACATAATTCTGTTTTACTTTACGAAGGAGACTATCCTTCTGTCAACCTTCCTTTTGAACTTAACAAATTTGACATCTCTTACATTCCTTCGGTTGAATTCAGTACAGAAATAATTTTGTCTGCACTGTCGACCACAAAGGCAAAAGTTCTTTCTATTAGTCACGTACAGTATATGACTGGTTATATGATAGATGCTGAGGTTATTGGACAAAAGTGCAAGGAGCTCGGCATCTTATTTATATTAGATTGCACGCAGAGTATGGGCGTGTTTAATTATGACTTTTCTTCCCTTACAGTTGATGTTATAATTGGCAGTAATTACAAGTGGATGAATGGAGGGTATGGATCAGGTACCATGTGCTGCAAGCAAGAATTTATAACTAAATTTTCCCCGGTCTTTGGTGGAAGGAATAGTTTTAGAATGATAAATGATGAGTTCTTATTCAAAAGAGATATCCATTGTTATGAACCTGGCCATTTACCATTTCATAATTTACTCCTACTCAATGGAGCCCTTAAAGTCAAATTAGAAATTGGAAAAGCTTCTATTGAAGCTCATAGTAAGAACCTGGTCGGTCAGTTTATAAAGCATTTAGATCATGACAAATACAATTTAATTGGTGCTTCTAACATCGAAGCACGTGTTGGCATCATCTCTATTCAAAATCAAAAAGGTCTAGTTGAATACTTGGCTGCGAATCAAGTAATTGCGGTTGAAAGAGGCGAATACTTGCGCTTTGGATTTCACTATCACAACTCTGAAAGTGAAATCAAATCAATTTGCGAGTTGTTGAATAGACATTAGTCAATTACTTGAACACCTTTCCAAAAGGCAACATATCCCTCGAATTTCTCAGCCAGTTTTGAAGTAGAAGGATAATACCATGCGGCATCTTTATTTGTTTCTCCATCAGCCTCAACAGAGAAGTAAGAAGCGGTTCCTTTCCAAGGACAAACAGACTTTGTGTCCGAATCCGTAAAATTAGCTTCATTTATTGAATTTCTTGGGAAGTAGTGGTTGCCTTCGATCACAATGGTCTCGTCACTTTCTGCGATTACTACGTTATTCCAAACTGCTTTCATAAACTATCTTTTATATTTCTGAATCATATTCAACTTTGGCAATCCTTACTTTATATTCAGTGTACCATTTTTCTATTCCAAATTCCTTTGCTGTTTTATGCAGCTCGTCATTTTTCCACTCCATTATAGATTCCATGTCTTTCCAGTAGGAGACATGAATTCCAAATCCATTTTCATCTCTGAGGTATTCATTACCAAAATAACCAGGGTAATGTTCCACCATTTCATCTGTTAGGGCATTCATTTCTGTATAACCATCATCAATATCTGTTCTAGTAGATGTGAAAATCACTGTGTAATAAGGAGGCTCTGGAGTTTTAGTAATCATCCCTTTTCTAACAAATAGTCTGCAAAATAGTTCTTCTTATCAGTAAATTTATTGATTACTTTCAAACCGGACCCATTGATAATATCTGCCATTATTTGATCATTGTATTTTCTTGAAATCTCTGTCCGAATCTGTTCCCCTTTAGTAAGGCTAAATTGTTTGCCTGACACGGTAAAAGTCTGATCGCATAAACTTTCAATATGACTTCTAGCAATTCCTTCATCTGATGTGTAGCTAGGAACATGCTTGAAATTATCTACTTCAATATTTCCTTTCAACTCCTGATTTATTCGATTTAACAAATTCAAATTAAAATCTCTGGTATACCCTTGGCCATCATTATAAGCTGGCAAAACGATTGAAGACGATTTAATTAAGTCTATTCCTATTAACAACTTATCACCTGCATTTAGCGATTGAGCCAAAAGCGATATAAATTTCTTCGCATTTGCATCCTCTAAGTTTCCAATATTTGAACCTAAGAACAAGATAACTTTTGGTTTCTGAACATCTTTAATTTGACCGAGTACTTCAAAGTATTCTCCTTGTTGCTTATCTACCTTTACAGATGGAAGCTCATCATTCAGCCGTTTCTTTAAGCCTTCTAACGCATTTTCTGAAATATCCACTGGGCTATACACGTACTCAACACTTCCATTAAGCGCTTTAAGCAGCTCGATTGTCTTAGTGCCATCACCAGCTCCAAGCTCAATTAAATCAAACTCCTCAGTCATATTGAAAGCTGAGATAATGGAGGAAGATTGCTCGGAAAATATCTCAAACTCACAGTTAGTAAGATAATATTCTGGCATGTTCATGATTTTCACAAACAAATCATCCCCTATTTCATCATAGAAATATTTAGACGACAAAGTCTTCGGTTCGGACTCTAGTCCCTCATATACATCTTTTAAAAACTGACTCATTTCACTAACCTTATTCCTGAATATTGCCATCTATAATATGGATGGAAAAAATTCCGATACGAATTTCTACTATGCCCTTCGGCAGTTGCCACAGAACTTCCCCTTAGGACCATTTGATTGATCATGAATTTCCCATTATACTCTCCTACTGCTCCAGAAGCTGTTTTGAATCCAGGATATGGCAAATATGCAGAGTTAGTCCATTCCCACCTTTCTCCCCATTTAAATTGATCGGATGCAATTTCCCATTCAAACTCAGTGGGCAATCTCATTTTTTTCCAAAATGCAAAAGCCATGGATTCATAATAATTGACATGACTAAGTATCGCATCTTTATCAACTGGCTTAAGTCCACCAAGTGTATAATAATGCCATGTCCTATTGATTTTATGCCAATACAATGGGGCTTGTATTTCGTTTTCATTGACCCAAGACCAGCCTTCGTCTAACCATAAGTTGAAATCTGCATATCCTCCGGCATTCATAAACTCTATGAATTCGCCATTCGTTACTAGTGAATTTGAGATTTCAAAATCGTTTAAATACACTTTATGATTATTCAGTTCATTATCAAAGCAAAAACCTTCTCCTTTATATCCAACGTCATAAACTCCTTCATCAACCCTCGACCATCCAGAAGATGCATTAACCGCATCAACCTTAGATCCATCCTGACCATAAGCTGGGAATGTATGGTTCACACTTAGCGTATACTTTAAATCCGTAATTAGTAATTCTTGATGTTGTTGTTCATGATTTAAACCTAGCACCAATAATTCTCGAACTTCATCATTCAACTCTGAATCTAAAAATTCGGTCATAGCATCATCGACATATTCACGATACTTATAAACGTTCGCTACCGTTGGTCTAGACTGCCCTCTCTCAACTCGTAAAGCACGATCGCCAACGGTATTATAATAACTATTAAAAAGGAAATTATAGGTTTCATCAAATTCCCGATAGCCTGTAAAATGCTTTTTAAGAATCATTTGCTCGAAAAACCAAGTAGTATGGGCTAAATGCCATTTAGGCGGGCTCGTGTGAATAGCCAACTGAGGAACATAATCTTCTATTTCCAATGGAGAACATAGCTCCACCGATTTAATTCTTATTTTTCTAAATCTATCCTTTATACTCATATATCAATTACAAAAGTAGCAATTGAAATGTTCATCCATTTGTCAAATTAGTTCAAATATTTGCGATTCTGCTACGATCTGGACTAGTTATTGACAAAGTCTTCAGAATAACAAAACCGTTAATTAGCACGTTAGTCTTTAATATTAAGGTCTCAATCGACAATAAAACGGAGTTTATTAATACTGGACGTTTGATATCCTATTGATAATAGCATTTGGAAATAAGTTCAAATGCTTATATTTAGTCAGCTATAAATAACTAATTTGATTCCATGAGTACTACAAGCAAACAAAATTATCTTGTACCACACGACTTTACTGAAGTTGGAGATGCTGCATTAACCTATGCGGTTAATTTAGCTAAGAAGTCATTTGCTGAAGTTTATTTAGTTCATATTGTAAAGAAAGAGGGTGAAAAAGATCATGCGAAAGCCAAATTGATCGAAATTATTAAAGCGTGTAAGGCGAAAAATCCAAAAATTACTCTTGGCGGAAGCGTTAAAACTGGAAACATTTTTGACGATATAGCTTCCACTGCAAAAAAAGTTAACTCGAACCTTGTAATATTGGGTACGCATGGTGCTAAAGGAATGCAAAAAGTGCTTGGTTCCTTTGCCATGAAAGTGGTTCTTAGTACTAATCTTCCATTTTTAATCATTCAAGCGGATGTAGTGGTAACCACTATCGATAAAATTGTATTTCCAGTAGACGTTGGTGTTGAGAGTCTTCAAATCATGAACATTGCCACCTATATAGCTCGACTTTTTGATGCAGATATTCACTTAGTTGCTCCTTCTCAAACAGATAATATGCTTTCTCGAAAAATTCAGACCAACATGACCATTGTTGCTCGGCAATTAAAAAAGAATGAGATCAAGTACGCAACTAAACTAATGGCCGGAAGTGGTTCATTTACTTCTAAAACTTTAGAATATTGCAAAAAGATTAAAGGAAACATGATTGCTATTTCCGTAAATAACGAAGGACAGATAATTAGCCTTAATAAGTTTGCTCAAGGTATTATTACTAATGATGATAAAGTGCCAGCGCTAATCGTTAACGCTATTAGCGTTAAGTCTACCTCTTTCTAGATGCTCGATGTTCTTTACGAGGACGAAGATTTAATCGCAATAAATAAACCGCACGGATTAGCTGTGCATCGTAGTAAGCTGATAGGGAATACAGATCAGTTTGCTCTTCAAATTCTTCGAGACCAACTAGGTCAGCGTATAAATCCAATTCATCGACTTGATCGAAAGACTGCTGGAGTTTTACTGTTTGCTAAAAAATTAGACTTGACTTCAGCCTTTCAGCATGCATTAGGATCAGGACAGAAATCATATGTGGCAATAGTTCGCGGCTTTATCGATGAACGTGGCAATATTGACAAAGCATTGATTAACGAAAAAGGTGTGAGCCAATCGGCCCAAACCAATTACAACTGTTTGCAGCATACTGAAATCAATATTCCTCAAGGAAAATTTGATACTTCAAGGTACAGTCTGGTTCACTTAATGCCTCAGACTGGGAGAATGCATCAGATCCGAAAACACCTTAACCACCTGCGGCATCCTATTATTGGTGACCGTCCACATGGATGTAATAAGCAAAACAAATTCTTCCTAGACCAATGGAATATGGGAACAATGATGCTTCATGCAGCTAAATTAAAACTTAGTTTGCCATCAGGCGAAGAAATTGAAATTCGTGCTCCTTTCAGTAAAGAATTTGAAAGGATGACCGAGGTGTTGAATTTTGACAGAGAATTTCTTAATTTGTAACCGATAAAACAACAAAGAAATGGGAAGAGCTTTTGAATTTAGAAAAGAGAGAAAAATGAAACGTTGGTCAAAAATGGCCAAACAGTTCAGTAGAATCGGCAAAGACATCGTTATAGCAGTGAAAGAAGGCGGTCCAGATCCAGATTCAAATTCTCGATTAAGAGCTGTAATTCAAAATGCGAAGGCCGTCAACATGCCTAAAGACAATGTTGATCGAGCCATTAAGAAAGCAACCGACAAAGACACAGCGAGCTACGCTGAGGTTACTTTTGAAGGATATGCTCCACATGGCATAGCACTATATGTAGAGTGCACCAGTGATAACAATAACAGAACTGTGGCCAATGTAAGAAATGTGTTTAGCAAGAACGGAGGAATTATGGGAACCAATGGTTCTGTTGAATTCATGTTCGAACGGAAATGTCATTTTAAAATTACTGATCAAGAATTTGACCTTGAAGAATTAGAGTTCGAATTGATTGATTGTGGTGCTGAGGAAGTTTTCAAAGACGAAGAAGATGGAACCATCATGATCTACGGGGACTTCCCTAGTTTCGGATTAATCCAAAAAGAAATAGAAGACAAATCTTGGGAAATTATCGAGTCTGGTTTTGAAAGAATTCCTACCAACACCAAAAAATTAAACGAAGAGCAGACTGAAGAAGTTGAAAAGCTTTTAGAAAAGATGGACGAAGATGATGACGTAAGTAACGTTTATCATAACATGATCTGAGTAATTTGAAAATCTAAAGTTTTTATCTTACCCTTTAAACCTGAGCTTAAAGACGAACACCCATTGCTGCATTCCAATATCATAGTCCCTGCGGAGCATATTGACTATCCCAATATTATTATAACAGGATGCTATCGCGGCAGTGTCTTTTTGTAACTCTCTTAAAGAAAGTGATTTCCTATAGTGCTTTTCCGCTTCATCCAGTTCTCCTGTTACTCGATACAAATTCCCAATAGTATTGGCCAAATAAGCATCTTCATGTCCGATCTCCTCTGCCATTTCAATAGCGTTAAATAAATGTTCGAGTGATTCAGAATATTTAGCTAATCTGTAATAAGCATCTCCAATAAAACCTACAAACCTTACTTTTTCATAAGGCCGATGATACTTAGTTGCGAGCAAAGCACCCTCGGTTGCAAAATGTATTGCTGTGTCCGATTCTAAATTCATTAAAAACGGAATGCCCTTTAATAAGAGGTCAACTTTCTCTGGACCTTCATCCGCATTGTGAAACGATGCAATAATTGAATCCAGCGTAGATTTTGCTGCGCCTCAGCAGACCTTGTAAAGAGCAGCATTACTGGGAAAACCACTAACACGATTAAATTATTAAATTGGATCATTTGCATAGTACGTGTCAAATATAAACTAACATTCGAACCCTTTTAATTAGAATATCTGAATCTCAAATTCCTGCTTGATGGATTTTAATTTTAAAATAAGAAATTAACTTAATTTTACGGTTAGTTTTACCTCACAAGAGATGCGAACTTCAATCTAAATGATAGACCTTAACCTCATAGAAGCTTCTGCTAAAGCCTTAAGTAATGAAAATGCTAAGGTTATCAAGAAACTAAAATCAAAAAGAGATCAAGACGTAGATCGAATTATTCATGATGCACACTATGAGACCTTTGAACGAATTGACTGCTTAGATTGTGGTAATTGCTGCAAAACCACTGGCCCACTCATAACCGATAAGGATATACAGCGTATATCGAAGCATTTGAAATTGAAACCGCAGGGCTTCATTGAAAAATACATCCGGGTAGATGAAGATCAAGATTATGTTTTTAAAACAATGCCTTGTGTCTTCTTAGGGGAAGATAATTACTGCTCCATTTACGATGTACGGCCCAAAGCATGTAAAGAATTCCCCCATACAGATCGAGTGAAACAAAAGCAGCTTTTGAATTTAACACTTAAGAATACAGAAGTCTGTCCTGCAGTTTTTGAAATGGTAGAAACCATTAAGAAAGGCCTTAAGTAAAGAAGTTTTAGATTTTTGAATTACGCTTTCTGAAGGCATCGATCATCATTTAAGCTACAAAAATTGAATTCGTAAATCCTATATTGTAAATCCCAATTCCCTTTCCTTTCTCTTTTCCTCTTTAACACTTACCTTTGCACCCAAATTTCAAAGGCATTGTAATGATTTCAGCAACTAACATCTCACTTCAGTACGGAAAAAGAATTCTGTTTGATGAAGTAAACATCAAGTTCACTCATGGGAATTGCTATGGGGTAATTGGTGCAAACGGCTCTGGAAAGTCTACGTTTTTGAAGATTTTATCAGGAGAGATTGACGCGAATACAGGAGCGATTGATTTTGAGCCTGGTAAGCGAATGGCTGTGCTAAGTCAGGATCATTTCAAGTTTGATGAGTTTACCGTTCTGGATACAGTAATGATGGGTCACGATAAGTTATGGGCTCTAATGAAAGAAAAGGATGAAATCTACGCGAGGCCAGATTTTTCTGAAGCAGATGGTATAAAGGCGGCCGAACTAGAAGCTCAGTTTGCCGAAATGGATGGTTGGAATGCTGAATCGGATGCTGCTTCGCTCCTATCCGGATTAGACCTTAAAGAAGAAGAACACTATAAGCAAGTTAAAGAATTAGAGGGAACACTTAAAGTAAGAGTGTTGCTTGCTCAGGCTTTATTTGGTAATCCTGACTTATTAATATTGGACGAACCTACCAACGATTTAGATACGAAGACGATCACCTGGTTAGAAGATTTTCTACTGGATTTTCAGAATACAGTAATCGTAGTGTCTCACGATAGACATTTTTTGGATACCGTTTGTACTCATGTTGCAGATATCGATTTTAGCAAGATTAAAGTATTTACCGGTAACTATACTTTCTGGTATCGATCTAGTCAGCTAGCTGCTTCGCAAAAAGCAAATCAGAATAAAAAGGCGGAAGAAAAACGAAAAGAATTACAAGAATTTATTACAAGATTTAGTGCAAATGCTTCTAAATCTAAGCAAGCAACCAGTAGAAAGAAATTACTTGATAAGATTAATGTAGATGACATTCAGCCTTCAAGTAGAAGATATCCTGCCATTATCTTCATTCAAGAAAGAGATGCTGGAGATCAGATTTTACATGTTAATGGTCTGAACTACTCTTCAGATGGAGAGGTTTTGATTAAGAACTTAAACCTGAACGTTTCCAAAGGAGATAAGATTGCATTCCTTGCTGACAACAGCATGGCGGTTACCGCATTGTTTAAAATTCTATCTGGCGAATTAGAAGCTGATTCGGGAACTTTTGAATTCGGACAAACAATTACGCATACGTATTCACCTAACGATAATAGCGAGTACTTTGACACTTCGGATAACCTAATTGATTGGTTGAGAAGATATTCTATCAATAAGGATGAAGTTTATATCAGAGGTTTTTTAGGAAAGATGCTCTTTACCGGGGAGGAAAGTTTTAAATCTGCTTCAGTACTATCTGGTGGTGAGAAAGTAAGATGTATGCTATCTAAAACGATGTTAGCCAGTGCAAATTTGATCATGTTGGACGAACCAACCAATCACCTTGATCTTGAATCAATTACTGCATTAAACAACGGTATGGCTGATTATAAAGGGACTATGATGTTCAAGACTTATGATCACGAATTGACCCAAACTGTTGCAACCAGAATTGTTGAACTTGGCCCTAATGGATTTATGGATAAGTTAATGCCTTACGATGAGTTCCTTGGAAGTGATAAAGTGAAGGCTCAAAGAGCTTCTATATTAAACTAACGTTTAGCCGTTTGCCGGTTTTGAATTACTGATTCTATGGGCACGCTTTCAATTTTACTGGTTAGCCAACGGTGAAGGTTTAAAAATTACCACCTATTTTTCTTCCCCTAAAATAAAGTTGATTTGGTTGAGAATTTTGAACGCATTGGCACTTGTTGAGTTTGATAGTAAAATAACAGTATTCAAATCATTGTTGATACCCCAACGGAAAAGAACCCTATACCCTGGAATTGTACCTAAACATCAGACGATGTCTGAGGAATTGGAAGAGTGCATTCAATTACTTTATGCTAAAGGTATGAGCAATTCTGATATTGTTGATTTTGTAGAAAGTACCTACGGAGTGAGCTATTCTCCTTCTTAGGTTTCTTTGATTACCAATTAGTTATTGGATGACATAAAAGATTGGCAAAACAGGCCTTTAGAAGATCAATATGCCGTGGTTTGGATTGATGCAATTCACTACAAAATTCGGCAAGACGGGAAAGTACTTTCAAAAGCCTGTATGATTGCCTTGGGGATCAATATGGAGGGTCAACAAGACATTTTGAATATGAGTATTATTGAAACAGAAAGTGCTTCTTCCTGGCTCTCTATTTTCGATGACTTGAAGAGCCGTGGAGTTCAAGATATTATTTTTCTGTGATCAGATAACCTAACGGGATTAGACAAAGCTGTAGAGGCTGCATTTCCTGATAGTATTCGACAAATTTGCATGGTCCATCAGATTAGGAACCCCCTGAAGTATGAGAGTTACAAAGATGGTAAAGCCATTATGAAAGACATCAAGGCCATTTATCAATCTTCCAACGAAAAGATGGCTAAAGACGCTTTTGAGCACTTTAAAATGACTTGGGAATCGAAGTATCTAATGGCTGTAAAATCATGGGAATCCAACTGGGATAACCTCACTGCCTTTCTCCAATACCCAATAGAAATCAGAAAGCTTATTTACACCACCAATATTATTGAGAGCTTTAATGCTGGACTCAGGAAATACACCAGAAATAAAAAGGTATTTCCAAACGACAATGCAGCTATCAAATCCATTTACCTTGCATTCCAACAAATTTGAAAAAAATGGAAAAAGTCACGAGCTGGATGGGCACAAGTCTACAATCAATTGTATATTAACTTTGAAAACAGAATCAAACCTATGAATTGAGATAATGATTTTTTAACTCAAACACAAAATTCTGCATAGTCCCATTAACTACGCAAGCCGAATTTAAAAACAATGAGATTCTACTTGCTACAGTTGACAACAAAGAAACCTTAATCTGTTTAGACGTAATTATTGCCGATGAAACTGTAGAGCATTTCAAAGCCAATATAAACCAAAAGTTAATTGTACTCGAACGTGCTTTGGACACCATCAAAAAATGGAATTTAAAACACGCTATGGGAGATAAGTTTAATGCTTTTTAACAAAAAAAATGAAAAACAAAGTAATCAGTATGTTTGGAAGCAATAAGGTTGTCCAAAATAAAGGGGTGAAATATTCTGAATTATTAGAACAGTTTATGACACCATTTTCAAATGAATTTAGAGACATAGAATACATAGAAGACATTTTTGAATTTGCCATAAATGCTTGGAATTTTGGAAATATGCAAATTATCACACCAAATCAGGAGTTTGAAAAAAGTATTTTATCAGTTCAAGATAAAAATGATGATATCAATTATTCTTTGCTAAAAAAGATGGTTGATTATAAGGTTTCTAATTTCAAGGAGTATGAGAATTTTATTGTTGATTATGAATTAAAGGAAGTTCAAGTAGGCGAAGACCCTATACTGAGTGTTATAACACTGGAAAAAGAAGCTTATTTGGCTAATATGATGGATGTGCTAGATAATGAGGTTACTCCAAATGATTTTGAAGAAAACTATATTAATCGTAGTGCAATTATTCTAAAGCCACTACAACCCTTTGTAGATTGGCTTAATAATCTTTATCCCAATGATGAAATTGGTGATATTAGAGAAATCAATACTTATTTAGTTGCGGATGAGATAGAAGATTTAGAAACCTATCTTAAAAAGAAATTCGATAAATTCTTTATAATGGAATTAGAAGAATGGCACACCAATAAAAAAGAATGGCCTCAAAAACGTAATTATAAAATGTTTAACCTTTGGTTTCGTGTTGAAACCTCTCAATTGATTTATGATTTAGAAAAAAAACCCATTTTAAAGTCAGAATAAACCCTTTAAAAAATGAAAATATCATTAACCGAATTTGAGCAACTCATTGATGAAAAAATATTAAAAAGAGGTTTAGCCTACTTTAAAAGTAGTGCGATAACTGATTTTTCAGAAATTTCTACTGGAGAATATGAAGCCATTGTTTCAGGTACGGAAGAGTATACCGTTCAATTAGAGATTAGTAACGATACCATTACTGAACATAATTGCGATTGCCCTTACGATATGGGACCAATTTGTAAACACGTAGTTGCCGTGATTTTTCATTTACAACAAGATGAATTAGAACTAAACCAACCGATTATTTCTAAACCAAGAAAGACAAAAACAAAATCCGTTTCTCAACAAGTAAAGGAATTACTAAAAGAAATTCCACACAAAGAGTTAGTTGATTTTGTGGAAGAAAACAGCAAAAAGGATAAAAAATTCAGGAACTACTTTTTAGCATCATTTGGGCATTTAAGTCAGAACCAATCAAAAGAATTTTATCAAAAACAGATTCATTCAATTTTACAATCAGCAGCAGGAAGAGATGGTTGGATAGGATGGTCGGATATGAAATATGTAGTAAACACAACAGAACCATTTTTAGAAAATGCCAAAAAGTATTTAGCTAACAATAGTTTTGAAAATGTATTTTACATCAGTACCGCTTTATTGGAAGAAATTACAGAATCTTTTCAGTATGGAGATGACAGTAATGGAGATTTAGGCTATTTTATAGAATCGGCTATGGAGTTACTTTCTAATTTGACAAAAGAGAAAATTCCTACTCAACTTAAACAAGAAATCTTTGAATATTGTATTTCTGCTTTTAAGCAAAAACTATTTGAAGATTGGGATTGGCATTTAGGAATGCTTCATACTGCTTGTGAATTAATTGATAAAGAAAGTGATGCAGATATAATTCTTGATTGTTTAGATTCCGTTAATGGAGATTATGAAAGAGAAAGAGCTCAATCCTTTAAATTAGATTTACTGAGAAAGTTTAAGAATGAAAAAGAAGTTGAGAAATACATCAATAAGCACATTTCAAATTCATCAATAAGAACAAAAGAGATTGAAAAAGCATTTAAAAACAAAGACTTTAAAAGAGTAATACAACTTTCAGAGGACGGAATTAAGTGTGATAAAAAAGACAAACCAGGATTAGTAAAGGTTTGGTACAATTGGCTACTAAAGGTAGCGCAGTTTAAAAATGAAACTTCAAAAATTATTGAATACTCAAGGTTTCTATTTATTGATAACTTTCATCCCGAACAAGATTACTACCAAATTCTTAAAGAGAATGTTGAGGGTGAAAATTGGCATCCATTTTTAGAAAAAATAATAATAGAGATAACACCTAAAAGCAAATGGACTTACACTGAGTTAATCCGAAAGATTTACATAAAAGAAGAATGGTGGGATAGATTATTTATTATGCTTAAACAAAACCTCTCTATGGAAAACATCCAACAAAACGAACAATATTTATCGAATGACTATTCTTCAGAATTAATTGAATTGTACAGCGAAAGAATTACGAATTATGTAGAAAAATATATTGGGCGAAATCATTACCAAACAGCTTGTAGATATTTACGTAGAATGAAAAAACTAGGCGGGAATGAACAAGCAAATGACTTGATAGAATTATTTAGGAAACAATATTCACATCGTAAAGCTTTAATGGATGAATTAACCCGAGTGTGAAAATAGCCAACGCTAAAGCCATACACATTGCCAAGTCGCTCAAAAACTAGCCACACGAGCCAAAACTTGTCAAAGAGTATGTCTTCTGCCAACGCTAGCAAGTTTACGGAAATAAACCACTATGGACTGAAAGTCCATAGTTTTAGAGATGACTGAAAGTCATTCCTCCAAAATAAAATTGGAACTTCCATCATCATCTGGTTTCCTGTGATGTTCGAGGTATTCATTAACCATTTCATCTGTTATATTTCCTATGCTCCAACAGCCGTAACCTATTGCCCAGAAATGTCTACCCCAATATTTCTTTTTCAACTCAGGAAATTCTTGTTGCAATTTCCTTGAACTTCGTCCTTTCAGCTTTTTGACCAAATCACTTATTGAACTAGAAGGAAGATAATTTATGTGCATGTGAACATGATTACTTGACACAACTCCCTTCAATATTATTACATCCTCTGCTTCGCAAATTTGTTGCAATAGAGTACGGCAACGATGTTTTATATCTCCTTCAAGAACAGAATATCGATATTTGGTTGCCCAAACTATATGTACTGTCAGTCGAGATACGGTATGTCCTGATGTTCGCTGATTGTCCACATAACAAAGATCGGAAATTTTTAGAAGCTAAAGCGAGATGCACTGAAAGTGCATAGTTTTAACTCTTTCTGAGACCAATAAAGCTAATACCTTGCCTACCAAACCGTTTCTGCTTACTTTAGGTGAAACGTTATGTGCAACCGTTAGACTACTCATCGAGATAACAACGGAAACGAATTAATGGCAATATTATGAAAAAGAAAATCTTAATTATAGCTCTAATCCTATTTGGACTAACAAGCTTTGGGCAAACAATTAATTTAGGTAGTCTTACTACTTTTGAAGGGTATACCGGTGCTGGGGCAATTACAAATGCAGCCGGAGCCACTTGGACAGGCGATGCTGGTACAAATTTTGGAATAATTAGCGGATTTGATGCGCCACCATCTTTTGTTGGTAATACATACAATGCCGATGCTGTAACTGATCAGGTTCGTTACGATTTAGTGAAGTTGTACATTCATCTTAACGCTCTTTTTGTGGACTATCCATCCACCCATACTCCAGCTTTTGGAAGTGTTGCTCCAGGCGGAGAAACGATTACGCCTGGAGTTTACTCCATAGCTGCCGCAGGATCTATAAAAGGAACTCTTACTCTTAATGGCTTGGGAGATCCTGATGCTTTCTTTATAATTAAGTTTGGAGCCGCAATGACAGTTGAAGCTGATGCAGTGGTTAATTTAATTAATGGAACACAATCTTGCAATGTTTTTTTTATTGCTCAGAATGCTATTTCTGTTGCGGCAAAGGCTAACTTAAAAGGAACCTTATTTTCAAACTCAGGAGCTATTGACCTTGGCGATGCTGTTGTTCTTGAAGGAAGAATGCTTACCTTTGAAGGAGCCATTACTAATGGAGCTAACGCTACATCAAGTCCTCCTCCTGGCACTTCTACCATTCCAATATTTTGTGAACCGAGCTGTAATCCTGCCGCTGATGTTTTGGGTATTCTTTCAAGCTACTCTCTTTATACCAGCTTAGGCGCTTTAGAAAATACCGGCACCAGCAAAATCATTGGCAATATTGGAACAGATCTTGGCGCTATAAGTGGTTTTGGGCCTTCAATTGTTAACGGATCTTATCATAGTTCGGATGCTAGTACAACGCAAGCGAATATAGATTTAAATAACGCTTACAATTCGCTTATGGCCATGCCAAATACAGTTCTTACACACGCAGCAAATTTTGGAAGTGGTGCTCCAGGCGGGGAAACGATTAATGCTGGGGTTTATTTCATAAACAGTGTTGGATCTTTAGGAGGCACTCTAGTCTTAGACGGTCAAAATAATGCCGATGCAATGTTTGTTTTTAAGTTTGCTGATGCATTTTCAGTAGCAGCACAATCAAAAATGATTTTAATTAATGGAGCTAACCGATGTAATGTTTTTTTTATTGGAGGAGCCAGCGCTGTCCCTGGTGCTATTACTATAGGTGCAGATGCTGTTTTACAAGGAACATTTCTTGCCAATGGTGGAGCTTGTGGATCAGGAGCTTCTGTGCTTCTCTCCGGCCGACTGCTTTCTATAGGTGGATCAGTTACTACATCTTCAGGCACAATTTATAATAATGCAGAATGTGTAACTTCTGCAGCTCTTCCAATTGAATTACTATCATTTACAGGCGAGTACTATAATCAAAGCGTAGTATTGGAATGGCGTACTGCAACTGAAATAAATAATGACTATTTCGAAGTATTAAGAAGTACTAATGGAATGTCATATGAAGTGCTTGAAACTATTGATGGAGGCGGAAATTCAACGGCAATGTTGGCTTACGATTTTAAAGATACAAATCCCGTTGATGGCACAAATTATTATATGCTTAGACAAACTGATTATGACGGTAAGTTCGAAGAATATGGTCCGGAGGTAGTTGATGTATTAAATA
Organism: Parvicellaceae bacterium; assembly: GCA_047639575.1. Lineage (GTDB taxonomy): Bacteria > Bacteroidota > Bacteroidia > Flavobacteriales_D > Parvicellaceae > JBLIOB01. The sequence continues at coordinate 17,202 of JBLIOB010000011.1, read as the reverse complement.
CAGTTGATGAAAGCCTGTGCGTTTTAACTGTATATCCGAACCCTTGTCCAGGTAATTGCAGAGCAAAGCTTTCGGAGTGCTCTAAAGGCTCTTCCGAAATTCGTTTAATGATGACGGATGCAACGGGGCATATCATAAATGAAATTTATGCGATTAGAGATTATGATGGATCATTTGATATTCAAATTGATACTAGCAACAATCTTAAGCCAGGATTATACATAATCACTACTGTTGTTGGTGAAGAAAAGATCTCAGAAAAGTTAATGGTAGGATAATGTAAGTTGACACCCTTAAAATCGACCATTTGTTGCGTGATTTTCGTAGTCTTTTTTATGCGGTTTGCATGTCCTTAAATATTCATTCGTCCTATATTTTCAAAGTTTCGTCCCGAAAAGGTAACCGAATTAACTATTTATCCTAACCCCATAAAAGAAACACTCAATTTATCCATTGATGGGGATGAAAGTCAGATTATTTCCATAACAATTTATAATGGATTGGTTGAAATGGTTTATCAATCAAAAATTGTCCTCGAAAACAAATTAAATCGTATTTATTTTCTTCATGTAAATAGGGGTTTGAAGCCCAATATGGGAAAACGGAAGACCTGCTTATCACCCATCTGAGTTGCTTAAGCTTTTTATTTATGGTTATCTCAATAAATGCAGGTCATCAAGGGATCTAGAAAAAGAATGCAAACGTAACATTGAAGTAATATGGCTACTCAAGTCACTTACTCCAGATCACAACACCATTTCTAATTTCAGGAGAGACAATAATAAAGCAATCCGAAATGTGTTTAAAGCCACTATTGAGTTGGACAAAACTTTGAGTTAATTGGCGGAAAACTAATTACTGGTGATAGCACCAAGATGAGAGCTCAAAACTCGAAAAAGAATAATTACAACAAAAAGAAAATCGATAGGCACATCCTACACATTGAAGGGAAGCTGGAACATTACACCGAGCTCTTGGCTCAAGCTGATGGTGATGCTAAAAAAAAAGCCCTAGAACAAATTGACCAATACAAGCAACGAAAAAGTGAGTTTGATCAACTAAACAAACAGCTTGAGCAAAGTGGTGAGACACAAATATCAACTTCTGATCCTGACGCCAGGAACATTATGATTCGAAATCATATTTGTGAAGTAACTTACTCACTACAAACAACCGTTGACGCTAAAAATAACATCCCTATCGATTATAAGTTGTCTAATCAAAATGATGCTAAAGCAATGGGGCCAATGCTCAAAAGAGCCGTTGAAATACTTGGAACTAACCAATTTACAGCACTCTACGATAAAGGATATCACTCTGGAAGCGAACTGAAAACAGCACAAGATCTTAGTATCAAAACTATTGTAGCCATCCCGGCTCTACCAGGAAAATCTAGAGCTCCCAATTCCAATTACAACTCGGCTAATTTTATCTACAATAAAAGCGAGGACATCTATACCTGTCCACAAGGACAGTCCATGAGTTCTCCAGGAACTTGGTATCAACGCAAAAGCTATAAAGTCAAGCACTATAGAACGAAAGCCTGTCAGAAATGCCCAGCAAAAGACTTATGTACAACATCTAAAACTGGTAGACTTCTTTCCAGATCAGAATATTATGATCAGTATCGAGTTAACCAAAAATTAAACCTTGAGAATAGCCAACTATATAAGAAAAGACAGGCCATCGTTAAACATCCCTATGGAACTATTAAAAGACAATGGGGCTTTGGCTACATCATCACTAAAAAGGGAATAGAACATGCTTCTGCAGACGTTGGTCTTGTGTTCTATTCTACCCTTTAGTGATGTTTCAGTTAAGGTGTAAATACCATAGATAATAGGAAGTTGTAATTCGGTAACTTTTATCAAAAACTTGGAAACAGACCTAAACAGTATACTTTTTCTCGTCTCTTTTTTAAAATATTTCCAGTTTTTAAATCGATTGTTACTAAAATGGTCTTCTGATAACAGGTTTTTTCACGATTCGAACTGAATGAATCTTTATAAGTGACTACTGCCCATTTACCGCTAGCAGACTGCTCATCATCTACTCTGGCTAAAGTTCTTTTTGAATTATTTAGGGCAATTATAATCGCTTATTCTTTCGAAATGTCGCCCTTTATTAATTGAACATATTCTTGGTTATGTGCTACGTTAAGTATCAGCACTAAGCCTATTAGAAAGAAAAACTTCATTTTAGTAATCTCTACGTTTTAATCTAAATATGGCATTTCAATTATTCACAATGATGCGGGAACTCCTCCTCATAAAAAGGATAAGTAATTCCTTCGATTGTTACTATAACCTCCACTCCTTCGTACACATCCAACTGGTTCCCCACTCCTTCTATAATCGTTCCGTTTTTGCCTATCACTTCGAGATCCGGAATTGTATAAGATGAAATCAATTGCTCGTCTGGATTGTCATCTGCTGCTTCTAATCCTTTTGCTTTCAGGTATTGTTTTAAAAAGTTATAGCCAAAACCATCAGCTGTAATATCCACATCACCGAATACAACTCCCATTGAAGGATCTGCCTTTTCAAGACGCGTAGTTCCGATTTTAATATCTCCTAAGTATACGTTGTATATGCTGTTCATGATAATTGAATTATATCCTATAGAATGAAATTTCTATTTCTTTTCAAAATACTCTGCAGGCCCTCCAAATAAGATCCCATATACTTGTCCTTCTTCTCTTTTAAATAAACCCTTATCAATATTACATTAAAAGTTCGGGAATAATAGATCTTCTTTCCTACGGGCATTTTAAGCCTTGCTTTGGTCGTGTAATCTCCAGTATGTTTTCTTATTGGAACCATCGAATATTGGCCTGGCTCGAGTTTTAAAGCTTCAAAGTAGCTGTTTCCACAACCGCTGTGCACCCAATACTCAATCGGTTGCCATTCATTGTTTTCGTCTAGCGCTTCTTGTATCATTACTATGCTGCCGTCTTGTAAAGTTGTAATAAAAGTAGAATCACTTGTATTTATAAAGTAAGCTGTGAAATAGTCGGCTAAGCTATCGCTAGTCCATGTAAATCCTTTACTTCTCAGCTTAGTGGCAGCCAATTCCGTATCAAAATAGAAATAAGTTTTACCGGTGTCTACTGCAAACAGATTGGTATCAATGGCCATCGCATCTCCACATTCATACCAGCCAGAATGAGTCTTCTGACCATAACTTGGATTAATAAGAAATGCTGCAACAAAAAGCAATAGACTTGCGTAAATGTAGTTCTTCATTGGATTTCGAATAACGTGTTAGCTAAACCTTTTTGAAATGAAGTTTAGATTACCTAAGATAGCAAATTGCCTATTCTTTTACCACACGAAAGATCGCCTTCTTCTTAGCAACTTCAACGTGCAACAAATAAACGCCTGCAGGCTCTGTAATAACTAAGCTCAATAATTGACTATCGTTGTACTTTTTAGAATGGATTAATCTGCCAGTAATATCTGTTAAGGATATTGTTACCAAATGATAGTTAGCACCTAATTCTACACTAAAAGATCCTTTAGTAGGGTTTGGATACAGAAGCAACTCATTTCCAAATCCACTTTCTACTATACCTACATTGGAAATAGTATTACAAGCCGAAGTATCAGCACATCCACCATTCGTAATTATTACTGCATAATCTCCATTAACTGTAGCAATGAACGACTGATTAGTATCACCAAATATTGCGGTCATTCCAGCGCAATCCACCCATTGGTACGCTGCTCCAGCTTGTCCAGCAGTTAAGGTAGTTCCAATTTGAGTAACAGAATTACTGATTGTATTAACCGTTAAATCAAGCGTTACGATTGTGTCACAACCTACTGTGGCAGGAATTGTGAATGTGGCCACATTATTACTAGCTGTATAAGTGATTCCATCTATCCATGTAATTGAATCACAAGTTGACAAAACATCTGTTGTGCTAAGTCCTGCAGTGTTTTGATTCAACACATTCACTACTGCAGCAGATGCCAGCCAATTGGAGCCTGTTCCAGTAAGCGCAAAATTGTTTAATGCCCCATTATAATTTGTGGTAAAGTCTGGTAAGCTTGTAATTCCAGTGTTGATGCCGGCAGCAGCACCTTGGTTAAAATTGTAATAGGCCACCATGTTGGTTTGAGCAAGGGTGAATTCTGAATTCATGGAGCTATTAATTTCACATTCAGTTCTAACTACGTCCCAAATTCTCAACTCATCTAATTCACCTGTAAATGGCTGCGTACCGTCTGTTTTAGTGCCAATTGTCATCAAGTTATCTGAACCTAAAGAAGAGCTTCCTCCAGCAGCAGTTGTCGCTAAGACTCCGTTAATAAAGGTTTGAGTAAGTCCTGTGCTAGCATCCCAAGTGCAGGCAACATGAGACCAAACTCCATTTGGTAGCGTTGCTACCGTGTTCTCTCCAGTTACGTTGTTGACGTAGAAATAGATTTCATTCGTCCCAGAGAGCGACAAGGAAGCAAAATTTGACGTATTTAATTGTGCGAATACGACTCGGCAAAAAGCACTGGCGTTTGGCTTTATCCAAGATTCAATAGTAAAGTCATTGGCGCTAATGTTAGTAAATACAGTAGGAAGTGTAGTAGAAACATTGTCGTCAGCACCATCAAAATCCAGCGAATTTACTGGCGATTGAGCCCAGATTGTATTTATACCTAAAAACAGAATAATAAGCAGCGTAATTCTCATAATATTTAATATTTTACAGATGATTTTAGTTTAAAGTTTGATAGCGTTTAGTATAAAGATAGTGTGTTTTCTCATTAGCTTAATCTCTAGTTCTCGCATGATCCATACCTGAACACCAATCATGCAAACATCATCGATTTACTCCAATTCTCCTCGCCAAGATTCGAAAGCCTCATCGAATAGTTCTTTCTGTTTTTCCATGAATTGATCTTGAATTGAGAACAGCAGTTTTCCGACCAACAATCCTTCATCTTTTTACTGGGCCAAATTGACTGTAGTTATCCGACAACGTCCAATAATCATGACATTTAGCCTGCATACTTTTTAAAAACTTAGAATTAGGCTTGTTAGTCTCTGGTGATAAATCATAGAGTTCTTCGCATATATCATAAAGGTTTTCTAGCACATTCTTACTGCTTGAACCACTTTTATACACAACGACAGCACTTAACGGAGGTCGACCATTGTTTACTTCCACGATTGAAATGGCTTCGACATCCTCATTAAAACTATCTCGATCTGCAGCGTCTCGAAAATCATACTCTGTATATAGCTCTACATTCAACCTGGCATATGTAGTCGTTTTACCTTTAACCGCTAATTCTATTAGAATGTTCCTGATTGCTGGGTCTGCGTATATTTCTTCCATAATGCATTGTTTGGAATAAAGATAACGTGTTCAATCAGGTAAAGTCAAATTACAAATTACAAAAAAGCCGAATTCTCAATGAATTCGGCTTTTTTTTTAAACAGTATAGTTCAGATACTATTTTGCAATAGGGATGATAAACGTAATGTTTACGGTTCCCTCTTTTTTACCAGGAGATACACCGTACTTAGATGCATCAATTGTTGTTTTACCTTTAAATACACCTTCTTCATATTTGAAGTTAATCGTACAGGGTAATGTTTTGTCTTTAATCGTCAAGTCACCAGTCATTTGAACTCCTGTTTTTCCCTCAACCATTTCAGTAGAAACGAATTTCATTGTAGGAAATTTTGCAACATCAAAGAAATCTGCAGATTTCAAGTGCTTATCTCTTCCTTTATTAGCCGTTTCCAACGTGTTAACATCTACTGTACCTGTCATTTTAGACTTCGACAAGTTCTTCATATCAAATTCAATTTCACATTTAAATCCTGAAATTGTTCCAGAAGTCTTGTCTGCAGGGAATTCAAATTTCACTTCAGCATCGTCCGTGTTAATGTTTAGTTTTTGAGCATTTGCAACCATTCCAGTAAATACAAGCGCTAATGATAATATGATAAGTTTCATTTTATAGTTTTTTTACGAGCACAAATTACAAAGATCAAGCCACTTCTACTCCATACTTATAACAAAATAAGGAAAACCTCCGTTTCATTTAGCCAAGTCCCCCAATAACTTAGTTAACGCCCATTTAGATTTTTGGCTTCAAAATTGTACTTCGAAGGATTATGAATTTCAAACGACTAAATAGAGTTAGCTACGGTGTTACTGAAGAATCTTTGAAAGAGCTCGACTCTATAGGTTGGGAATCATGGGTTGACAAACAACTCAATCCAAAAGACGAAGATCCAAAGGTAGATTCGCGGGTCAAAAATTTTAAAATGGCAATCGATTGGGAAGGCCGAAACAAACGGGTTGGGTTTGAACGTTATTACGAAACAGCAGAAAAACTTTGGCAGATTACTCAATCAGATCCCATTGATCAATTTGAAGTGCACCGACCGGCTTATGAAGCAATCGCATATAGCTGGATCAAGCAAATGCAAGGTGAGCGGAAACATCTTCCCTGGTTATAAATACCAGAAACACTTGGGACTTTTCTAAAATGAAAAGCACCTTCTGAACTAACTGAAAAAGGAATTATAAAATTGAATTTAGGCTTGATGAAGGTCTAGAATAGTAATCTCTGGCCAAATACCGATTCGTCCTGGGTAACCTATAAATCCGAAACCTCTATTTACATAGAGATATTGATCTTTTTCTTCATACAGTCCCGCCCAACGCTGGTACCTTAATGAAACCGGTGACCATTTGATCCATCCAGGAATTTCAACTCCCATCTGAGCACCATGTGTATGACCCGATAGCGTTAAGTGTACAAAATGGTCGTGATCAATTATATGCTGATCCCAATGCTCTGGATCATGAGACATTAATATTTTAAAACTATTTGAGTCAATCTTTTTTGAAGCTAGATCATAATCACCATATTTAGGGAAACTGCCACCACCCCAGTTCTCTACTCCAATCAACGATATTTTCTCACCATGTAATTCGAATACCGTAGCTTCATTATCAAGAAGTTTAAATCCAATTTTAGCGTACTGCTCTCGCACTGCTGCTACGTTTTCTTCTTTTTCTTCTTCTGAATCCCATTGGACATACTCTCCGTAATCATGGTTCCCCATCACAGCATACTTACCGAAAGGAGCATCTAACTCCTTGTCGAACAAATCGATTAGACCATCCATCTCCGTTGCAAAATTATTTACCAAGTCTCCTGTCAATAGTATAAGATCCGGTTTATACTCCATAAGCGTTCGCAGGCCTTCCCTTACTGCCTCAGGATCATCAAAACTCCCAGAATGAATATCTGATATTTGAGCAATTCTCAACCCGTCAAATGACGTTGGAAGCTCCTTGAAAGAAAGTTTATGCTTCCAAACTTTATAGTTATACTTCCCTTTGAAAGTCCCGTAAAGCAAACCCGTAAATGGCACTGCAGCCAATACCAATCCTACATTGGTAACGAATCTTCGTCTTCCTTCCAACGGAACTGGCTTTCGTTTAGCGATACTTTGTACGGGCCATTTTAATAACCTGAAGCCATCATTGATAAAGAGAAAAGTGTTGATGGTGAGTTTCGTCAAAAAGAACGAAAACGACACTCCCATAAAAGTGTTAGTTAACAAACTAGACTTACCAAAGTCTGGCTGAAACTGATAACTCATCAAGATCACAGCAACAATTTCCCAAAGCGGCATAAAGATTAAAAAACCTCTCCAAAGCCTATTGGGCAAAGGTTTCTTGAAATGCTTCCAAGTTCCAAATAAGGTGTAGGAATTGAGAACGGTAATGAAGAAAATAAAAATCGTAACGAAGATCATTGTGAAAGGAACAAAGAAGTTCTGAAATAGTTTGAATTAATTCTGAAATTTTAACAATGAATCTAATTCAATTTGCGAGCTCTTTAACATTGCCTTACGTTCTTCATACGGTAAAAACCCCGCTTTAAATCCGTTAAGTATGAGCTTTCTTAAATCGCTAATGCTTAAGTCGTAAAGGCTAAATATCTTAAGGTACTCTTCAGTTAGAGATGTGTTCGATATCAAACGGTTATCGGTATTTACGGTTACTCTAATTCCCGCATCTAGATAGTCCTTAATTGGATGATCATCATAAGACTTAACACACTGAGTTTGTACATTACAAGTAACGCACATCTCTAAAGTAATTCGATGATCCAGCACGTATTTAAACAGGTCTTGATCTTCTCGCAACCTAGTTCCGTGACCTATACGATTGGCTCTTGTATAATGGATAGCTTGATGAATGGATTCTGCCCCATAGGCCTCACCAGCATGCACAGTTGTGTTGATGTTGTTATTTATAATATGAAAGAATGCTTCTTTATGGTCTTTAGCAGGGAAGTTCTCTTCCGGTCCGGCCAAGTCAAACCCTACAACTCCTCGGTTCTTATAATTAACAGTTAGCTCAGCAAGTTCCATAGAGACCTCAGGAGAAATACTTCTAATAGAACTTATAATAATCCCCATTTTAAGGTTAAAATCTTTCTCAGCTCGTTCTTTACCCTTTAGCACAGAGGTTAGCACCTTCTCTAGGCCTAAGCCTGTATTAGTATGCAAAACTGGAGAAAATCGAACCTCTAATAATCGAACATTTTCTTCAGCAACGTCTTGCGCAAGTTCATACGTAACACGCTCTAACGCTGAAGGAGTCTGCAATACTGAGTTAACAACCGGAAATGCTTTTAAGTAATCTTCTAGACTTTTACAATCATCACCAACCTGAAGGTATTCCTTTAGGTCTTCTTTATTTGAATAAGGAAGTTCAACCCCTTGTTCAGAAGCTAACTCAAGGATTGTATCCACACGAACTGACCCGTCTAAGTGACAATGCAGTTCAGCCTTCGGCAGAGACTTTATGAGCTCTCTTGTGATTTTCATTACTTAAATGTAATAAAGCCTAATTGATTTTTCGCATTCTCAGGCTTTCTGGAGTAACCTCTAAGTACTCATCGGCTTGAATATACTCCATCGCTTCCTCTAAAGAGAAGTTAACTTTAGGCGCAATCTTAATCGCTTCATCAGAACCTGATTTTCTCATGTTTGTCAATTGCTTTCCTTTAATCAAGTTAATCTCTAAATCATTATCTCTAGAGTTCTCACCGATTACCTGACCTTTATAGATCACCGCTCCTGGATCAACAAAGAACCTACCTCTGTCTTGAAGTCTGTTTAAAGCAAATGCCGTACAAGACCCTGCTTCCATTGATATCATGGACCCTTTTAGTCTTTCAGGAATATCACCTTTATGAGGGGCGTATTCTCTAAATCTATGCGTCATCACTGCATTACCTGAAGTTGCAGTTAAGATGTTGTTTCTCAATCCGATCAAACCTCTTGAAGGAATATCAAATTCTAAATGTTGTAAATCTCCTTTTGGCTCCATCACCAATAAATCACCTTTACGCTGAGTAACCAATTCGATTGCTTTCCCAGAGAAGTCTTCAGGAACATCAATTACAAGCGTTTCATACGGCTCGTGTTTTTGACCTTCAATTTCTTTAATAATTACCTGTGGTTTGCCAACTTGCAGCTCGTATCCTTCTCTACGCATTGTTTCAATAAGAACCGACAAATGAAGAATACCTCTTCCAAATACATTAAACTTATCCTCTGTATTCGTGTCTTCAACTTTTAGTGCAAGATTTTTCTCCAGTTCCTTATATAGACGCTCTCTTAAGTGTCTAGACGTTACGAACTTTCCTTCTTTACCAAAGAAAGGAGAGTTGTTAATAGTAAACAACATACTCATTGTAGGCTCGTCAATAGCAATTCTTTCCAACGGTTCAGGATTCTCTAAATCGGCCATAGTATCTCCAATTTCAAAATCATCCAATCCAACAATTGCACAAATATCTCCAGACCTAGCAGTTTCTACTTTCGATTTGCCTAATCCTACGAAAACAAATAGTTCTTTAATTCTTACTTTTTTATTTCCATCACTCTTACAAAGCATGTAGTCTTTACCTACCTGCAAGTCACCTCTAAAAATTCTTCCAATTGCAATTCTTCCAGTAAATGAAGAAAAGTCAAGAGACGTAATTTGCATTTGAGGAGTACCTTCTTTATACGGTGCTTCTGGAATAGCTTCAATAACAGCATCCAACAATGGAAATACATTTTCCGTTTGTTCACGCCAATCAGTGTTCATCCATCCATTTTTAGAAGAACCAAAAATCGTAACAAAATCAAGCTGATCTTCTGTAGCGTCTAAGTTGAACATCAAATCAAAAACTTTCTCATGAACTTCATCAGGAGTACAGTTTTCCTTATCAACTTTGTTAACTACTACAATTGGCTTTAAACCTAGTCCAATTGCTTTACCTAGAACAAATCTAGTTTGAGGCATAGGACCTTCAAAAGCATCAACTAACAACAGAACGCCATCAGCCATTTTTAATACTCGCTCAACTTCACCACCAAAATCAGCGTGACCCGGAGTATCAATGATATTAATTTTAACTCCTTTATAAATTACAGATACGTTTTTCGAAAGAATAGTAATTCCTCTCTCACGTTCTAAATCATTACTATCTAGAATTAAATCTCCTGTCTCCTTACGATCATCCATCGCGTCACACTGCTGAATTATCTTATCTACTAAGGTAGTTTTGCCGTGATCTACATGTGCTATGATTGCTATATTTCTAATGGACTCCATCTGCTCAAATTGTTAACGTTGGGATTAGGCCCCAACGTAAAATCGAGCGCAAAGGTAACTTTAATTTTAAGTTATTTGGCTTCCAAAGCGCTTCAACTTATCTCTGGGAATATTGAACAAGTATCAAATAAGAAATTTAAGATTGTATTGCTGGAGTTTCCGCTACTTTCTTAACCTTTCTATAATAGATCATTTCGAAAATTACCATACCAAAAAGCAAAACGTATTCTATAATTAAGATGAGCGGATGTTCAGTTACAGAACCATCTCCATTATATGCAGAGTAACTTAATAAGGCTAAAGCAGACCAAACGTATGGGAACTTATAATTGGTAAATAAGGACAATGCAACCAAGTTAATCACATACCACGGATGGACAATTGCCGCCACAGAATAATAAATAAGTAACGCAAACAGGCCTTTTTGAATCAGACTATTCCAATCTGGTTTCTTCTCGAACAAGCTCATTAAAACAACAGCAATCAGCACTACCCCCTGAAAAACGTTCCCCAGTACTTCTAGATTATATTCATAACCAGTAAACGTCATGGTTATATCATTGACCAGGTATAAAATCGATCCGTTAAACATAAAGTCATCAAAATATAGTTGAATACTACTTGACATATTCGCTATAAGTTCTGTGTTTATAAAGGGTAGAAATAATACCACGGTCATTAATCCAATTACAGAATAGTAAACGAAAGCCTTCATTTTTAGCCGCTTAAAGAAGAACGGCAAAAGAATTAAAGGGATTAATTTCGTGCCGATTGCTACTGCATACACAACTGCAGAACGCCAGAATTTTCCTATCATCAACATGTAAAATGCCAAAAGCATAAAAAACATGGTGACCCCCTCAAAATGTAAATTACCTGATAACTCGATTACCACCAGCGGATTTAAAAAGTACCAGGCAAATAATTTCAAATCCTTTTTCAGGAATTGCAACATTTTTAACAGCAATAGAGCCATTAAAATCTCAAACAAAACGATTAGAATCCTTAATACAAAGGTATATACCACTATGTTGTCGCCAGCAATTAAAGACGGGACGCTAAAGAATATTTGATTTATTGGCGGGTAAACTGTGTAGTATTTAGGCGAGTTCATTTCCTCAACCAACATTGCTTGGTATTCTGTTGGGTTTTCGAGTGAGTCTGGAAATACTAAATATGGATTTTCGCCATGTATTAACATATCTCCGTCAAAGGCGAATCGATAGTAATCGTCCGAAAGCTCTGGGGAAACGCCAATTAGCATTAAACGAAGCATAATACCTGCTACTAAGAGTTCTTTCAAGGTACTATCCCTCTTAATTACCAATATGAAATAGGCTGCAAAAGCTATAGCAAACAAGGCAAACAAAGCCCAACTTTGGTCACGTTCTACTAAGTATCCGATTGCTGCAATAGGTACGGCTAAAAAAGAAAAGTAAATATATCTCGGCTTAACGGGCATATTTTGTGTGTCTAATCGTTAAGATTAGCGAATAGCTAAATCCGAAGATTAACATTGCGTAGAACGGAATCAAAGTTGCTTGACCTAATCGAATCGCCATAACCAAGCCAAATAAGAAATAAAGAATCACAGAAGCCTCTAACCAGGTTATGAAGCTGAGGCTTTTTATGCTACCTAAGTACTTGTTGTTCTTCCAATCTTCACCTCCATCCTTATCCACGTTAAATTTGGGCGTTCTGACAAATGGCGACTTCTTTCCTAAATAACCTTCGATAACACCTATAGCATTGTACAATGACAAACTCATCGAAATACTTAGAAATGCTGGAAAGTACAGTAAGAATTTCAACGTGTCTTTTCCTCGGTTCTTAGTGTTAGCTGTAGACGCAACATAATATACTGTGCCTAGAATAATCGTGCTTGTCATGAAAATCCCTAAGAAACTATAGATCTCTTCATGGCCAGTGCTACTTAAAATGAACATTAGCGGTACACTCATAATTGACAATGCGACTATGCATATAAACAGAAAGCTATTGAACAAATGGAAGATCGCCATGATTTTTGTTGACAGGCCTATTCCACGCTTAACCAACATTTTACCTAAATTCTTTCGAGTACACTCAGCAGCTCCTTTTGCCCATCTAAACTGTTGGCTCTTCAAAGCACCCATGGTAATAGGCAGCTCTGCTGGAGATTCTACTTCTTGCAGGTATTGAAACTTCCAACCTCTCATTTGAGCCCGGTAGCTCAAGTCTAAATCTTCAGTTAACGTGTCTGCCTGCCAACCGCCAGCATCAATAATGCATTCGGTTCTCCAGACACCTGCGGTGCCGTTGAAATTGATGAAATGACCTCCTTTATTTCTACCCGATTGCTCTATCGTAAAATGAGCGTCTAAGGCAAAAGCCTGAAGCTTAGTAAGCATTGAGTAATTCTCATTACTATGTTTCCAACGAGTTTGTACGACTCCAATTTTCGGATTCTGAAAATACGGGAGTGTTTTAATCAGGAAATCAGGGTCTGGTTCGAAATCAGCATCAAAGATTGTTATGAATTCACCTTTGGCTAAGGTCATTCCATATTTCAATGCACCTGCCTTATAACCAACTCTTTCAGGACGAATAACGTGAGTAATATCGATTCCTTTATCACTCCAATATTTAACCCGGGCTCTTATGATTTCCACGGTCTCATCATTACTATCATCCAGCATTTGAATTTCAAATTTATCTTTTGGATAATTGAAATTTGCACATGCGTCAATCAATCTCTCAACTACGTACAACTCATTATAAATGGGAAGTTGGACAGTAACAAATGGAAGCTCACCAGGCTCTATTTCGTCCCTGTTGTCTGTTTTGAATAAATAGATGAAAAGCAGATTTAACTCCATTAAAGCATAAAGCAAAATGAAGGTTAAAAAGAAAACGTAAATACTTACAAAAAGAATTTCCATAGCCAAGGGATGAGCAAAACTATTGATTATTTAATCAAATAGAATTATTTCCAATGATCATTTAGTTTTAAATGATGTAATGTCTACTTTTACACAGTGAAAACGCCACTTTATTTCATCTCATTGCTTCTAGTCGTTTCTTCCTGTTATGTGCACAATTGGAATACGTATAATGGTACTCGATCTGAACCGAGAGACAAAACGATCATTTCTGACTTCTTTGCTGCCAGAAATGACACCATTAGCATTCCCGCTCTTTCTCCTGGAATCTCGTATCAGTACGATATAGGAGAAAAGGACTTGAAATACGGCTCAAGTAATTCTGAATTTCATTTTAACACGGTGCAAATTACCCTGTGCGACTCAATGCCAAAAAACATGGTATTAGTAGACATAGTCATTTCCGACTCTATCGACAATCGCTTCGTATTTAACAACGTTGATTTGCTAAAATTCATTCCAACGTTAGATGCTACTGACAGTTTAATTTACCCAGAATACTTGTTAGAAGAATTCAATCGGTTTGGTGTGGTATTCAGAAAGGAGCATGATGAATTTCAAACTGAAAGCGCTAATTCAGCTAACGACCTAGACCGCGTATACAGATGCAAGCTAACTAACAACTGTTTAGCAGCGAGTAAATTTGAATTTGAAGTTACAAGTGAAATGTATGATGATTTCGGGCAAAGACTTAATTCCGAAATTAATTTGAACCAAAATAAAATATTCTCACATAGCTGGTTTTATATGGACAAAGATCTATACGAGATATTGATGAAGATTAAAAACCCAAGACTTGACTTTGATATCTTCATGGAATACGATAAGCTTTCGGATTTGTCCGAATCTGTGACAGTTAATTTTGATCAGTTACGAAACAAAATTAAAAAGCGTGTTAAGTCTACGATTCTGGAAATTGGTCATCAATCCAAAAGAAAGATCACTCCAATTAACATTGAAGAGCAGTACAAATCAGAATTTAGCTTGCTTTTAAACAACAAAAGTTACAACTACTCCACCATATTAGACTCTACTGTTTCTACTTCACAATTTAAAGATGAAGGATTCTATACAGCTCTAACTCCCAAGAAATTTGATTTTAGGTGGATGAAATATGCCGATTCTGTTAACATTGACATCATCGAAAATGGACGGACAGATGCATACGTTGAAATTACCATAACAGGTAAATGGTGTCCATACAATATTGTAATTGGCAATGTAGATATGGCAATGATTGATGAACAAAAGTATTCTGGCTTTTTATTTGGACTGAATACTTACCCTAAATCCAGGAGATACAACCCAATTCAGTCAAACATTGATTTTGATGCCGACTTGAGACCGGATGAACTAAAACCTTACGTTCTACTAGTAGACAAAAAGACAGGTAAATGGGTTAACAATCAATATAAAGGAATAGAAAAAATTTATTTGAGTTATGAAAGCATAGAGCGAGACGTTCTTACCATTCATGTTGGTTCTTATGAGCGTATAATCACTGTTTGGATGGCAAGGTTAAAGCTGCCAAACTCGATGAGAGAAAAAGTTAGAATTAGAAATAATTTTTATGCCTATTAGACTCCTTTTCCTACTTGCTCTCATAACGTTCTCTATTGGATGCTTTGGTCAAAAATCCATTAAGCTAGAAAAGCAGAAGACCAGATTCTTCTACACACAGTTTAATGCGCATGGAGGATTCGTGTCCGATTTAAACGGAGCAAGGTGGGATGTGTCAAATCGATCTCCAAATAACCAGGTGTTATTTCAATATTTCAGTAAGTCGAAAAGGAGATTAATGAAAGGATACGTAAAAAGTATCAGCCTTAATTCTTTCAAATTAAAAGCAGCCATACAGTACAATCAGTACGTCAATTTAATCGGACAAAAAAACGCTAAGCTTGATTTTAAGTTATTTGATTCTTGGCTGAAGTTTGACACCAAATGGGATCGAACCACCGTTTGGGTTGGTAACAAGTCCATTCCATATGGTCATAACCCAAAAATAGACCCAGCGTCCAACTTCATGACTAACATCACCAAGATGGATATTGGCTTTGTTCAGGACCTTGGGCTATTTATTAAGACTCCGATTAGTAAAAAATTAGATGCTGAAATATCAATTATTACTGGCGGACTATTGAATAAGCCCTTCTTAGTTTGCGATAACTTGATTGATCAAAACCTCCCGCAGTCAAACAAGATTGATGTGGTATTTTCAAAGTATAAATACAACAATACATTTCTAGCCTTAACCAGGATTGGTAATCAAACGTTTAACAAAAATGAATTTGGGGTTATTGCGCTAACTGGAATTATTAATAACACGTTTATACCTAACGACAAAGTCTTTATGACTCGATTAGGAGCTGACTGGGTCTTCAAGCACAATGAGGTCTTCAAGCTGTCTAATCAACTATTATTAGGGTATTCGGATTCTCAAACCGAAAACAGATTCTTATCAATTAACGGACAGACATCCTTGGACATGTACTTTTGGGGTAAATTTTTCGTGAGTAGTTCATTTGCCATCAACAATGCCATTCCAATGGATGGAGCACAACATCATTTAAACAGAACTTTCGCAAATAGCCTTACGTATTCTGTAAGTACACATACTAGGATTAGATTAAATATTTACGACTCTTTTATTAAAGAAATGGGTGAACATCAGAAAGGAATATTATTACAATTCATTACAGGTTTCGGAAAACGAGGTTAGACCTTTTTGAGAGTATATTTTAGGATTGTTGTTATGATCTTCCATCCAGCAAGCACAGTTCCTTTAATCGTACCAGTAATCTTAGATACTCCAATCCGTTGACGATAGCTTACCGCAACCTCAGCACAAACAAAATTGAGCTTTACAGCTTTGACTTGCATCTCTACTGTCCATCCATACGTTTTGTCTTGCATTTTCAATTCTAACAATTTATCAAACTTTAATGCTCTAAAAGGTCCAAGATCAGTAAACCTATGTCGATAGAATAGTTTAATCATTCCGGTTGCTAGCCAATTGCCAAACCTTTGCTGTGGCATCATTGAACCTTTTTCTCTTGACCCTAATGCTCTTGACCCAATAACCATGTCAACCCCATCCTTTATAATAGGAAAGACAACCTTGTCTAATTCATCTGGATGATCTGAATAGTCAGCATCTAAAAACACAATAATATCTGGATGTTGCTCTAGCGAGTTAACATATTCTATTCCTTTTAAGCAAGCATTCCCATAACCTTGCAAAGGTTGATCAATAACGATTGCTCCGGCTTCTTGAGCGTTAGCACTCGTGTTATCTGTGGAGTTATTATTCACAACAACGATATTTCTAACTGAACTAGGAATATCCTTTACCACTAATGGAACGGATTTTTCTTCGTTGTAAGCTGGAATTACAACGTCAATAATAGTATTTGAAGTATTCAATTATTTAACTTGATGAGCGTCATCGTTTAAATGAAACAATCCATCATTACCTAACATAATAAGCGGATTCTCAACTCTTGAACTACCAGAATTTGGACCGTTTTCTAATTTCAGCACACCTCTAGGGCAAACTGCTGAACAAACTCCACAACCTACACAAGAGGATCGGACTATATTTTGCCCTTTCTGGGCATAAGCTCTAACATCAAT
>JBLIOB010000010.1:0-35961 GCA_047639575.1 Parvicellaceae bacterium | reverse complement strand
CAAGTAAAAGAAGAAAACTGATTCCTTCCAATAGTCCAACGAACCGTAGAAGTTTCAAGTTAAATTTTGCCATGTACAAAGGTATACAATCATGTTGGCAACTGAGTAAGCTAATTTTCCAACCGTTGTAAAACTCACGATTTTTTAATCCGAAAATAGAAATAATGAGAAGTAATAAATAGAATGAGCGTTGTATATGAACCTCTACGAGTTTAGCATTACGGGCATTACCAGCATTAGAATTTCTTCATCACCTGATTTTTCACCACCGGGAAGAATAATTCCAGCTCTGTTTGGAGCACTCATTTCAATAATCGCTTCGTCTGAGTCCATATTAGTGATCATCTCAACTAAAAATCTAGAATTAAAACCAATCTCCATGTCTTCACCTTGGTAATTACAAGTTAATCGCTCATTAGCAGCATTTGAAAAATCTAAATCTTCCGCTGAAATCATCAAATCACTTCCAGTCATTTTAAGCCTAACCTGATTTGTTGTTTTGTTAGCGAAAATTGAAACTCTTTTAATCGAGTTTTGAAGACCTGTTCTATCAATTGTTAATCTGTTAGGGTTTTCATTAGGGATAACAGCTTCGTAGTTTGGATATTTCCCATCGATTAATCTACAGATCAATGTAATGTTGTCAAAAGCAAAAAATGCGTTGCTCTCGTTGTATTCTAAAGTGACGTTTGAGTCTGTTGACCCCATTAATCCTTTTAATAGGTTAAGTGGCTTTTTAGGAACAATAAAAGACGCTCCTTTATCTGCTTTAGCATCAGTTCGTTTGTACCGAACCAGTTTGTGTGCATCCGTAGCAACAAATGTAATTCCGTCTTTTTCTAATTGGAAATAAACTCCACTCATCACAGGTCTTAAATCATCATTACCTGTAGCGAAAATAGTTTTGTTAATAGCAGTTGCTAAAATATTAGCCGGCATTTCTACTTTAGAAGGAGATTCTAGTGTCGGTACTTTTGGAAATTCTGCGCCATTTTGACCGCTAAGCTTATACTTTCCATTATCAGATGAAATCTCAACACCGTAAGTTTTATTGTCTATGTCAAAAGTTAAAGGTTGATCAGGAAATGCTTTTAACGTATCCATTAGCATTTTTGCAGGCATGCAAATGTTTCCATCTTCTTTTGCTTCAACTTCTAGACTTGTAGTCATAGTTGTTTCTAAATCAGACGCATAAACGGTTAGTAACTTTCCTTTAATTTCAAACAAAAAGTTATCTAGAATAGGTAGAGTGTTACTAGAGTTAAGAACACCTCCAATACCTTGAAGTTGCTTTAATAGAGAAGAACTGGATACAATAAATTTCATCGACTTTATATTTGGGAACTAAGCCAACAAATATAATCGTAATTGAAGGTGATATACCTTCTAATTATTAACAGTTTCTACTGGGTTATTAACAACTATTTTTTTGTGAAAAATTGAATAGGTTTAAAGACTGGTCCCCAACTAAAAGATTGAAGCTTCATTAGCTCTGGACTTTCCGCGAAATTGCCCCAGTATCTATCCTTATCCCAAAGGATTGGATCTCCTTTATAATCTAATAAACCTCCAGGAGCATTCTTTCTATGCAGAACTACTTTCGTTTCAACTCCGTCCCTGTTTGTTACAGCAAGCGTGTAAAAAGGTGTTGCTTTTCGAACGGAATCAGCTTGTTTTAAATTTAATTCATTATTGAATCCTTCATAATTTAAACTTTGAAGCAAAGTAACATTCCTCTGAACGCTAGATTTGTCATAGTTAGTAACTTCTGCACCGCTAAAATCTTGAAGTGTTAAGTCGCCATTTTCAGCTACCATAACCACGTGAGAACTTTGCGGTTCTTCGTAAAATTGTAAATGTACCTTAGCTATATCGCCTCTTCCATATTTGAATACTGAAGTGCTTCTCCATTCTGTTTTGTCTGCAAAAAACCGACTCTCTAAATTTCCATACATGCCAGGTTTGTGCATGATGTAAGGTTTCTTAGCTTTTTCATCCTTGACCTTTAATAGCATATATGTTCCCAGTTTGTCTGGAGTTGGACTACCTACGTAATATGTTTTAAATGGATTGTCTTCACCATCTTTAAAAAATTCAACCTTTTTATTTCGAGCAGCAATCTGCGTGATCACGTTGCTGACCCCTTTTTTATCGACTTCTTGTTTTACTTTAATTCTAAACGCAGTTTCTAGAATTAGCTGGATGGCATCATATCTGGCGTTGAATTCGCCATTGTCTAACTTCCACTGATCAGGGTTCATTCTTCGCTGAACTATTATGGAAACTCCATTAGCTTCAGTGATAATAACTTGATCTACAGACCCGGTGTCCTTGATTCCGAATTCTGCCATTGGCACAGAGGAAACGTTTCCTGAAGTGTCAGATTTAGCTCCTTCACCAGATTTCATAACTACAATTAGAGCTACTAGTACTACAAGAATAATAAGTGGAATAAAAATCCCTAGGAATTGACGTTTTTTCATCGTTTAGCGAATTTGCTTCTGCGGACAAGATATTGGATTACAGCAAATATTAAAAGGAGTAATAAAGGAAGGGCAACATTTACGAACTTAATGGCAGCTTTCTTCGCTTTATCACCTAAGATAGAAACGTCAATTGGCCTTTGTTTGAATTCTCTTCCTCTTAGTGCGATTAAATTTTCTTGACCCATTAAGTCGTCAAAAGCGTTTGAGAAGAAATCAATATTTGCATAGGCAGGGTAGGGCTGCCCTTGAACTAAAATTTCAATATCAGGACTCAAAATATCTGTATTTGGATTGATGTTTTCATCTCCTGCAGACTTTTTGGGAGTAATTACATTTTTGATAAGGTCTCCATCTGCGATTACTAGCATTTTTCCATTTTTAGATCGCTTCTTAAATTTAACATTTGGGTTGTCACGATAAGCAGGATCTAAAGAGTTGCGATAAAAACTTTTAAAATCACCTTCCAACATAATGGCTAACGTTCTGGAACCTACACCTTCTCCTGAATAAGTTGGACGGTATGAGGGTTGTAAGAAGGCTAAAGAAATTCGAGCTGGATTTTTAAACACTTTGGAATTTGGAGATGATTCGAGTAAGATTCTTTTAGAAATACTGTCATTACCTACTGGGTCTAGTGATCCAGTATATTTCATTTTAATCGGATTTAAATTACTGGCTACAGGATCGTTTGTGTTGTTTCTTCCCATGACATAAAAATCCCAGGGTGCTGCCTGTTGATTTTGGAAATTGTAAATAGGACCACAGCGCTCAGAAATGACTATTTCTTCATTCAACCTTGCTCCATAATTATATAAGAGGTCATTTAGTTTTAAGTCATATGCTTCAGCTTTAATTTGCCCTAGTCTGTAAAGACTATCTTCTTGAACATTAAGCGGATCAATAAGCCAGGCGATTTTCCCGCCCTTCATAACGAATTGGTCTAATATAAATTTTTCTTTATCTGTGAACTCTAATTTTGGCTGTGCGATAATTAGCCCCTTGTATTCGTCCAGCGCATAAATTAATTCAACGCCCAAAGAATCTTTTATCTGGGTGTCTTCGACCTTATAAGATGCATGTAAATGTCCTCGAATTGACCTTGTGTAATCTGGGTGCAATTCACCATGTCCATGAAGAAAGGCAACTTTAGGATACTCTTTTTGAGAAAGTTTTTTAATTGCTTGTAAAAATCTAAATTCTAATTGATTGGAGGCCATAGATAAAAGTCCTCCATGAACCCTGCCCATTCCACCGTCAATAAACTGCACAGCTTCTTCTTTATCATTGCCATATTGAATTATAGCTCCAGGCCAAAACAGGATATCACTAATCTTACTGTCGCTTTGTTCTCTAACGAATTTTTGATTTAATCCGGCTTTTTCTAATTGCTTTTCAACTGCCTCCTGTGCTTTAGGATCTTCACTCGGATTAATGAATTGGTATTTCACAACACCGTCAGAGAGTCGATTAAACTCGATCAACTTATCCTCTATATTCCTTCTTAAATTTTCTACTTCTGCTGGGAAATCATCACCAGATAAATAGACGGTTACTAGAACGGGCTTTTCAAGATCATTTTCTAATAAGTCTATAAAACCATCAGAAAGAGAGTGGATTCTTTCTTCGGTCATGTCAAACCTAAAACTGATTTGATGCCCGACCACGTTAAGTGCGATTATGATTCCGTATATAATTCCGGCCTGAATCAAATTCTTTGTTACGCCTCTTCCTCTCAATAATACCAGTCTGGTAAGTACCAAAAAGGTTACTACTAAACCAAGAAAATAAATGATGTCGCTTACGTCTAGGACCCCTTTTTGAAGCGTTGCATAATGCTGTCTAATTCCAATGCTTTGTGCGGCTGCGTCCCATCCAGCTCCTAATAAATTGTAACTACCGATGAAGTCAAACCCTGTGTAAAGAATAAAGCATATCACTAATGAGAACAAAAATGATAATACTTGATTTCTAGTTACAGCAGAGCAAAATGTTCCTATTGCTACATACACTGCACCGATTAAATAAAGACCAATGAACCCACCAAAAGTACCCCCTGTGTCTATGTTGCCTACTGGGTCGCCCATGTTGTAAATAGAGATGTAATAAATCCAGGTTGGCAGAATGGCTAAGAAAATCAAGAAAAACCCAGCTAAGTATTTACCCAGAATAATTTGTGTATCGGTTAAGGGTTTTGTATAAAGCAATTCAAGTGTTCCAGTGCGCTTTTCCTCGGCAAACATCCGCATGGTGATGGCGGGAATAATAAACATGAAGACTAAAGGAGCGTTATAGAAAAGCGAATTCAAGGTTGAAGTTTCAATTTCAAATACGTTTTCCATTCCACTAATAACCCATATGAATAGGCCCGTAGCGAGTAAAAATATAGTTATAGTAATGTACCCAATTAACGAATTGAGAAAAGAACGAACTTCCTTTAAAAATAATGCGTACATGAATTGATTTAAGTCTGATCAAAAGTAATTAAAACCTTAGCATGTATAAAATGAAATCCAATAGTTTTCATCCTATTAATGTTAAAAGGAAATTGACCTTATAACATAGTAACCTCAGGATGTTACAGCAGAATAATTAACTGGACTTGTAGATTTATCTATCTTTTTAAATCCATTAAGGCGGAAAACGTTTTGTCAATATCATCATCTGATACTAAGAAAGTAACTTCGTTTGTAGTTGAAATGACTTCGATAATATTTATACCCAGCCAAGCAAGCTTTTTAAGAATGTAGTAATACACTCCAGAAATTTCAGTGTTGTCTTTAGGAAGATTGATCGTAACCGTTGCTAAATTCTTTTTGTGTCCTAATAATTGTTCACCTTCAAAATATTCGACTAACGGTTCATGCAAGTTGCTACTAGCAATAATTGTGGATTCCTTTATTCCGTTGGAAAACGAGATAAAACTATTTGTCTCAGAAGAAATCTTTTTAAAGAAGTTAGCCTGAGCTAAAAACAATGTTTCAGAATTTTTAAATGTATAGTCGTTGATTCCGCTCTTTACAGTGAAATCACCTAAACGATTAAAAAACTTTTTAATCCCTAGATTAATCTTGTGGTAATAGCCTGGCTCCATTCTATTGATGGCCATAACAATAGCTCCTTCGTTAATATCTTTCCCGATTTGATCGCAAACATCTTTATGCAAATGCCTCGCCAAGGCTGAAACATTAATTAGATTATCAGCCAACGCTTCTTCAAGAAAAGGTGATTGCTGAATAAGTGTGGTTACCGTCTTTGAAATTCCTGCCATGTTAAATAATAAACATTGTGTTAAAATACAGTTCAAAAGTAATAGAATTTGACATGAATTCCAAATGTTAGTCATTATTTCGCTCTCAAATTAATAACAATTAGAAGAAATGTATATCAATCCAGAAACGATAAAAGCTAATAGAACCCCTTTCTATTACTATGACCTAGCACTTTTAGAAAACACTTTAAAGGAACTAACGTCAAATTCGAAGAAGTATGGATATCACGTACATTATGCTTTTAAAGCAAACACAAATCAACCTATTATAGATTTAGTTCACGAATATGGACTAGGAGCAGATTGTGTAAGTGGCAACGAAGTGCATCTTGCCATCAATTCTAATTTTGCCTCTGACCAAATCGTCTTTGCTGGAGCTGGAAAAACGGATGAAGAAATTGCCTATGCTTTGTCAAACGATATATTTTGCTTTAACTGTGAATCCATTCAGGAAATTCAAGTTATAAATGAAATTGCAGAGGACTTAGGTAAAATAACAAACATTGCTATTCGAATAAACCCCAATGTGGATGCTGGAACTCATAAGTACATTACCACTGGGTTGGATGAAAATAAATTTGGAATAGGCATTCACCAACTTCCGGAAATGTTGGAAGTTGTTTCAAATTCTAAAAATCTAAACTTAGATGGAATTCATTTTCATATCGGATCTCAAATAACCAAAATGTATGTGTTTAGAGAGTTATGCGCTAAAATAAATTCAATAAATAATTGGTTTGAAGATCAAGGTGTTTGTTTAAACCATGTAAATGTTGGCGGAGGATTAGGAATAGACTATGATCATCCTGAACTTAACCCTATTCCTGACTTTAAAGAATTTTTTGGTCTGTTTGATAAATTTCTGAACCTAAAAAAAGGGCAGCAACTACATTTTGAATTGGGTAGAAGCGTAGTAGGCCAATGTGGAAGCTTGTTAACTCGAGTACTTTATGTAAAGGATGGTCTCCAGACTAAATTTGTTATCTGCGATGCAGGAATGACGGAGTTGTTAAGACCTGCGTTGTATCAGGCAAAGCATAAAATTGAAAACTTAAGTTCAGTATTTACTGATAAGGACAAGTATGATGTTGTAGGTCCGATTTGTGAGTCGTCAGATTGTTTTGCTAAAGGACTAGAATTACCAATTACGCAACGGGGCGATGCAATAATGATTCAGTCGGCTGGAGCTTACGGTGAA
The DNA here is from genome assembly GCA_047639575.1 of Parvicellaceae bacterium. Taxonomy (GTDB): domain Bacteria; phylum Bacteroidota; class Bacteroidia; order Flavobacteriales_D; family Parvicellaceae; genus JBLIOB01. The sequence continues at coordinate 29,009 of JBLIOB010000010.1, read as the reverse complement.
GTTATGTCAAGTCAATATAATCTTAGAACTAAAGCAAAGGCATTTTATACTGAGAGGGATAAAAAATCAAATGCAATACCACTAATTAAAATGTAATTTAAAGCGCATTCTTGTCTGGGCCGCAAGGAAAATACAGCAAGAATCTATTCGCGATCTTCACCAATTCAAGAATGCGCTTATTTAACACATTCAGCCTTGATGCTTATTAACCAAGTAAACGAGACTAAGCCCACAACCGCCACTATATAAACCGACCAAGCCGGATAGTGATTGGTTTTTATGGCAAAGATTCCTACGGCACAAATAATAGCGATTCTGCAAATTTCTAGTACCCAAGCCCATTTCTTACGATCTAATATCCCTCCTAAATTGGTCAGGGTTAAAACGTAAATAAATGCGATTGCAACCGCCTGAAACGATGAGGTTGTATCCAATTTAATAAAGTCCGTAGACAGCTGAAAAACACTCATTGCTATTATAAACTGTAGAACGGCATATATTCCGAGAGATTTTGAAATTTTCGGATTGTATTTTTTTCGCTCTACTTGCCCAAATATATCTGCATTTGCTTCTTGAAGATCTTCTGGAAACCAACCCGGGTCTTTATAAAAGAGTTTGATTTTGTCTTTGAATTTTCGTGTCTTGATTACATTCTTAAAGAAGTCTCGATATTCATGGACGTTTTGCCAAAGCGGATTCCAGCTTTTAACTTCTTTCGTTATTCCATAGGTTGGTTCTTCTTCTTCCACTTGAAAACTTCCAAACATTCTATCCCAGATAATGAAGACACCAGCATGGTTTTTATCAATGTATTTTGGATTCCGTCCATGATGCACCCTATGGTGTGAGGGAGTATTAAAGATCCATTCAATGGGCCCAAGTTTTCCGATGAATCGAGTATGAATCCAAAATTGGTAAATGATTCCAATTACATAACAAGCGATAAACATTTCGGTTGGGAAACCTAAAAACACAACAGGAAGGAAAAAGAAAAAAGTAAAAAATACTTGAACTGTTCCTTGCCTTAATGCTACTGCTAAATTATACTCCTCGCTTTGATGATGAACAACATGGCTAGCCCATAAAAAGCTCATTTGATGACAGAATCTATGGAACCAATAATATAGCAGGTCAACGAAGAAAAAGCAGATAATCCACCAGTACCAAGTTGATTCAATCTTAGGCGCGTTAAAAAGGACTTGAATTGAAATGGTTTCGAGTAACGCGATATAACAAATAAATAAGAAAGCTTGAATAAAGACTCCAAACACTTGCTGCATGATACCTAAACTGAGATTGTTCAGCGTATCATTTAATCGATAAAACTTCTTTTTAATGAACTTGTCAAGAAGAATTTCACCAATTAAAAGAGCGATAAAAAATGGGACGGCAATTTCTAATAATTCCATAAACTTTATAATCCGCCTACTTAAAAAGCAAGCATTATTTAAGCCAAAAGAAATTCCCTTGTTCGTTTGTGATATAAATGTAGAAAAAAAATGGGAAGAACAAAGAAGAAATTATAATTGAGCAACTTATAGAAGTTCTGCAAGTACATCTACACTCCAAGCTTCTGGTTTGTCAGAAAACATGGGTTTAGTTTTAGTCCAAATACTTTTGAATAGGTCCGAGTTTCTGTAATTGTCTAGCGCTTCTTCCGATTCCCACTTGCTGTAAGTGAAGAAAATGGATGGATTCGCTTTATCGCGCAGTAATTTTAAATGATTACAACCTGGAAAATTTCGAATATCGTTTTTGCTCTCTTTAAAATTAGATAAGAACAATTCAATGTCCTTAGATTCAAATGTGAGTTTAACGATTCTAGTAAACATTACTTCCCTTCAAATTCGATGGTTACAGTGTCGTACATTTTAAGACCGAAAAGTTTATTTGCGCCACCACCTGATCCTTCAACTCCTTTGTTGATGGCAATTTCTAGATGTTCTGAAGATCCAAAAAGTGCAATTTTTTCACCTTCTGGCACTTGAGCATATTTTCTACTAATCTTATTTATAGAATAAGCAGAACTTCTGAATAAAATATTGAACCTCCTTCCTTTTGCAACTTGAGTGAAAAGTGATTTTGTAATATTGGTAATAACGTTTCCGTAAGAGTCAATATAGATCACGGATCCTCGAATCAAATTTTCTTCCACTATCGGTCGATACATTTGTTTCTGTTGAACGGCTTCAATTCTAGTTCCGATAATTTCCGGAGTTCCTCCTCTTGCTAAGTGGCATGCAGCTTTTGTAAACACATCTTTTACTGGAAATGTTAAGTCATCATTGTCTTGAGAGATGTTTAACTCAAAAGCATTTTCAGGTTGTTTCTCAAATAGAATGGAAAATATACCATTGTCAGCACCAATAAAATAATGGCCATCATACTCCACTACTAAATGTGCTCTATCAATGGAAGCTTCTGGGTCAATTCCAATAACATGTACGGTTCCTTTTGGAAATTCTTTATACGTATTCCTCAATAGGAAAGCGCATTTAGCAATATCGAATGGAGGAAGGTGATGCGAAATATCGATGATATTAGCTTCTTTCAACTGAGAGTATATAGCTCCTTTTACAGCAGCAACGTAATGGTCCGTGGTACCCATATCTGTTGTTAGTGTAATGATGCCCATGTTGAAATCTTCTTCTTTATAATCCCACTGAAAAGTGGTTTATTTGAAGTCAAAATTAGCACAAAAAACAAAAGGTCAATTGCAAGAGAAGGAATTTCAACTAACAGGACTAAATCCTTTAGAGGTATTTGGAGCAAAAGAGGAGAACCTCAAACTGTTGAAAAAGAAATTCAACAAACTTAAAATTGTTGCTAGAGGCGCCACTCTTAAGGTAATCGGAAGCGAAACTGAAATTCTTGAATTCGAAAAGAAACTGAATTTGCTAATCGCACATTTCCATAAATTTAATTTGTTAACAGAAAACAACGTTGAAAATCTTCTCAAGAAGAACGGTGCTGAATTATTGGAAACAAAAACCGGTGATGATGTTTTGGTTTTCGGGAACAGTGGAATTAAAGTGAAAGCACGGACCGCCAATCAGCGTAAAATGGTGGAAGAGGCGGGAGCAAATGACATGGTATTTGCAGTTGGCCCAGCTGGAACCGGAAAAACTTATACAGCAGTAGCTTTAGCCGTTCGTGCGCTTAAGAATAAGGAAGTCAAGAGAATCATTTTAACTCGTCCAGCGGTTGAAGCTGGGGAGAATTTGGGTTTTTTGCCTGGAGATTTAAAAGAAAAGTTGGACCCATATATGCAGCCTATCTATGATGCGTTGAGAGATATGATTCCACCGGAAAAACTAGAAACCTTAATTGAAACAGGGGTTATTCAAATCGCTCCTTTAGCTTTTATGAGAGGAAGGACGCTAGATGAGGCATTCGTGATTTTAGATGAAGCCCAGAACGCAACTATTAGCCAAATGAAAATGTTCTTAACGCGAATGGGTAAGAGCGCAAAGTTTATTATCACGGGAGACGTTAGTCAAGTGGATTTACCTAAGCATCAGAAATCTGGATTGATTAAAGCATTGGGGCTTTTAGAAGGAGTAGATGGAATTGCAATTGTTCACTTGAATGGAAACGATGTAATTAGACATAAATTAGTAAAGAAAATTATTATAGCATTTGATAAAGATTCAGATTCGTAGTCTGAATAAATGGATAAACAGAAAGTTAAAAAATGAACGCAATAAAAGAAGCAAACTTCAATTTTCAAGGCCAAACAGATCATTACAAAGGTAAAGTAAGAGATGTGTACACAGTAAGCAATGATTTACTTGTGATGGTAGTAAGTGACCGAATTTCGGCATTTGATGTAGTATTACCCAAACCGATTCCTTTTAAAGGGCAGGTGTTGAATCAACTAGCGGCTAAATTCTTGGACTTAACAACCGATATTGTTCCAAATTGGAAACTAGCTACGCCAGACCCAAGTGTTACTGTAGGATATCGATGTGAGCCATTCAAAGTTGAAATGGTAATCAGAGGATACCTTACAGGCCATGCCTGGCGAGAGTACAAATCTGGTAAAAGAATGATTTGTGGAGTTCCGATGCCTGATGGAATGATTGAAAATCAAAAATTCGATAGCCCATTATTGACGCCAACAACCAAGGCTGATGTTGGACATGATGAAGATATTTCTAGAGAAGAAATTCTATCTCAAGGAATAGTTTCAGAAGAAGATTACGTGAAGCTTGAAGAATATACTAGAGCAATTTTTCAGAGAGGAACTGAATTTGCCGCTGGTAAAGGACTGATTCTAGTTGACACGAAGTATGAATTCGGAAAACGAAATGGAGAGATTATCTTAATTGATGAAATTCATACTCCAGATTCATCTCGATATTTTTATCAGGATGGGTATGAAGCTAGGCAATCAGCTGGTGAGCAACAAAAGCAGTTAAGTAAAGAGTTCGTCAGACAGTGGTTGATTGAGAATGGTTTTCAAGGTTTGGATGGGCAAACGATCCCTCATATGAGTGATGAGTTTATAAATTCAATTACAGATCGTTATATCGAGCTTTATGAAAACATTTCGGGAGAGGCATTTGTGAAAAGCGAAATAAGCGATATTCAAAATAGAGTAGAGCAGAACGTAAATGATTATTTAGGAGCTGAAGCTTAAGGAGGATTAAAATAAAAGTGGTTTGGGAATAAACGCTGGCGTAGTAATTGGCATTATTGTCTTAGCTTATTTTCTATGGAAATATTTCAAAGCTAAAGACGTAATAGGAAAGAAGCTTTTAATTAAACCGATTAAGAAGAACTCCAATTTATCTTATTTTATGCAAGTCGATTTAATCGTTGATGCAGTTAAAAGAGAGGGAAGAGAAGAGGTTTGGCTTAGAGTCAAGCTGCCACAAGAGGTAGTAATTGGTAAGTATAAATTTGATTTTGTTCTTGTTAAACCCAGAAAAGAAGACGATAACGTTAATAGAAAGAACGCAGTTGTTTGCTACTTTAAAGCAGGCTATTCACATGACCCAGAAAAATTGACATTTATTGATTGGGCTTCTGTTAAAGTAGGTTAGATTAATAATCAAAAAAAGGCCAGATTCAATTACGAGTCTGGCCTTTTTTAATGTCTTATAGTTTTTAAAAAATTGAATTCCCTGGATTTACCTTTTTCACAAAGAGTGTTTTTCCATCTCTTAAATTTTCATTTAAATCTTTAATTGCCTTCTCAACAGAATCTTCGGAATCAAATTTTACAAACCCGAATCCTTTCGATTTTCCATTTTGTTCTGTGCATACTACCGCATTGATCACATTACCGTATTTAGAAAATTGTGCAGAAAGGTCTTCCGAGGAAACGGTAGGGTCTAGTTTCGTTACAAATAATTCCATTACTGAAGTTGTCCGTTTATAGTGCTCACTATTGATGTGATGGTTCTAAGAATATTGTCTTTCTCAGATTCTCTTGGTTCCGCGAAATATTCTTTTAACATGAATTGAGCATTTAATATCACTTCTTCATCTTCAAAAGGAGGCTCCATGTTCTCTATTATCGTTAATGCTTCGAAGGACTCCATGAAGCTTCCGTTGATAGCTGTTTGAACAACGGTATCTATATAAGCACTTGCGTCAAATCCTGAATTCCAAATGGCACCCATTGCTAAAATTCTCAGTTCTTCCTGTTCAGACTCTAGCTGATCAACCAATGGTTCTAAAGTGTCGGTTGATTTCAGCTCATTCACCAGTAAAGTAATTTCATGTTTCACTTTACTGGACCCTTTTGAATAGGCATTGAATAAGTCAGGGATCAATTGAGAACTTCCCTTTGATCGAGTTTTTAAAATTGCTTTTAAAACAGTGTCTTCGTTATCTGAACTTAGGTCCATGATAATTTGAGCAATTACTTGTGATTTTTTTGTCAATTTTTCTGCCATAGCTTATAATTGGGATGCAAAGGTAGATATTTATGGAAAGAGAGCAATAGTAGCACCTATTAATCATGAAAGTTAATATTCCGGTTCCCTGCGTTGATCCTGATTTAATTCAAAACGATGGCGCCTCTTTCTGTCTAGGTTGTAAAAAGAATATTGCAAAATGGGACGGTACTGGAAACATTAAGGAAGGGGATTGTGTAATTGCACCGGATGAATTAACCACTTTTAATGACGCTGGATCGAGCGGAATCACAAAATTTTTCATTGCCATCTTTTTCGTTTTTGGAGCACAGCTTTTTTCTGGAAACATCCAAGCTCAATCGGATTCACTAATGAGCACAGCTGAAATTCAGTCAAATACAACAACAGTGATTGAGGGGCTGATTTTTAATAAATCGACAGATGATTTAGGCATGTTCGTAGATGTCACATTAATGGAGAATGGTAAAATGAAGCGAGTTACAGATTCAGGTTTTGAGGGTTATTTCAAGTTTGTTTATAATGAGTTTAACCCTGATTCCAATTACGCGCTTAACATAAGCTCGTTTGTAAGCGATACTGTAATAAATTTACCGATATCGCTGAAGAGTAATGGATTTACGGATTTAGGTAAAATTGAAGTTGAATTTAAACTTGATTTGGGTCGCAGTACCGCAGGCATTATTATTGGCTCAGTGTCAGAACCATTTAATTTAGAATTAAATAGTAGAAAATATACTTACGATCAATTCCGTTTATTAAAGTTAAATGGTCAAATTAAGTAACTTTAATAAAGTTTGAACCGATCAACCGTTTAACCGTACAGTAAGCTATGATTTATAAACAACTTCTTCTAGTATTTGCTTTCGTTTTAGTTTTAATGTCTTTCACATCTGAATCTAGAGAGATATGTACTGTGCGCGGAAAGGTGATTAACGAAATACGAGGAGTATCAATGGCCAAAATTGTACTTTTAGTAGATGGTCATGAATCAGTTGAAGCCACTACTAATTATATGGGGGAGTATGTTCTGCAATATGTGCCAACTCCAGGTCTGAAACATGAACTGAAATGTTCAGCAAAATTATACCATTCTACAGTTGTAAACCTTGTTTCATGCAAAGATGCTAAAGTTAAAATGGACCATATAACATTGAATCCGTTAAAAGAGAATCTGATTCCTGGTAGAACAATAAAATGGGATATGGAAGCTTGGGATCGAAGATCTTCTGTTCATTAATTAGTGCTACAATTGGTTGTAAAAAGAAAGGGAGACTCCTTTTCAGAAACCTCCCCCACTAACCATAAAAACTACTATTAACTTTGTTATTTGCCTAGACCAAAAGTAGACTGATAAACAGTTATTTAAAGATTGTTTCGTTAAATGGACAGGTCTTGTCGATGAGTGGTAATTTGGACTCATATTTTAACGAGTTCCGAATATTTTACTCCCAACTCGAACTAGGGTACTTCCACAATCAATCGCAAGTTGATAATCCCCGCTCATACCCATTGAAATTTCTTTAAATGATGGTTCATTTGAGAAATAGGAACCTTTTAGCCGGATGAAAGTGCTTTCCAAATTGTTAAACTCTATTACGATTTGATTTTGATCGGATGTGAATGTAGCCATGCCCATTACTCCAACAATTCTAATGTTTTGTAACGAGCTGTATGCTTCAGACTCTAGCAAGGCACATGACTCTGTTTCATCTAATCCAAACTTAGTACTTTCTTTTGCAATATGGAATTGCAATAAACAGTCGATAACTCGATTATGCTTTAATGCTTGCTTATTTATTTCGTTGAGCAATTTCAAACTATCTACTGCATGTATTAAGTGCACAAACTCGGCAATGTATTTTACTTTATTGGTCTGTAAATGGCCAATCGCATGCCAGCAAATGTCTTTGGGTAATGCTTCCCATTTTTCAGCAAGTTCTTGAACTTTGTTCTCTCCAAAATGTCTTTGTCCTGCTTGATAAGCGGACACTATATCTTCCTTGGGCTTTGTTTTTGAAACGGCCACAAGCGCTACATTAGAAGGTATAGATTTGAGAACTAAATCGAGGTTTTCTGCAATCATGAAACAAGTTTAGAAAGAATCTCTTGGAAATTACCCTTTATCCCCATGATTTTATTTACTTTAATCAACTCACTGATGAGTCGAATAAGTTTAATCATACTGCTCTTTGTTACCCCTCTCCTTTTGATTGGGCAAGAATATAATTTCAAAACAATTTCTGTTCGTGAAGGATTATTGAATTCAAGAATAAATGCCATTGCAAAAAGTCCAAATGGATACATGTGGTTTGGTACTATGTCTGGTATTTCCAGGTACGATGGATTTGAAATGAAAAATTATACGGTAGATGATTCGCTCTGTAATAACAGAGTTCGAACATTAAAATTTGTAGGGAATCGTTTATTTATAGGAACCGATCAAGGCATGTCCATTTTAGAGAATAATAAATTTTACAATTACGATCTGAAATATTATGGCGCTACATCCATCAATAAAATCATTGCGGTAGAAGATGAAGTATTGATTTTAACGGATCAAGGTATTCTAGTGATGAAAGAAAATAAGATCAGCAGAATGACTTTGTCTTCTTCGATCGATGCAGAAGAAATTAAAACAGGAATATTAACTAAATCTGGGGATGTAATTATTTCAACGGTTCGGCATGGGGTTCACAGATTGTCTAAGCATGAGGGAGATTGGAGGCATTCTACGGTTTCGCTACCAGCCGAAATAATTTCAGTAAGTGCATTGTATGAAGATGCACAAGGTGTCATTTGGCTGGGCACAATGGGTACCGGAGTGTATAGAATAACAAAAGAATCAATTGATAAAATTACCATCCCTAAAAAATATGAAGCCTATTATATAACTAGTATTTATGAAGATGTGAATGGTGGAATCCTGTTTGGTTCTTGGGCCAACGGTTTGGTCAAGTACAATGGAATTTCGTTTGAAAAAGTTGATAAAAGCGGAGGCCTAAAAGGAAATCAAATTGTTTCGTTATTTGCAGATGACGAAGGGTTGATTTGGATTGGAACCTATGGTCACGGGATTCAATTGCTCGAGGGTCTCGAATTTGTTTTCTATTCAGAAAAGCACGGATTGGCCGGTTCAAATATAAGAGGCTTGGCCTTAAATGATGACGGAGATTTATGGGTGTCAACTTTGTCTGGAATATCAAAAATTATGTCAAGGTCGGTAGATTCCACAATATACGTAGAGCATCATTCGAATCGTTTTGGCCCAATCATCAATTTCCAGAATAATCAAATGTTAGTTGGGTCTTACGAAGGGAATTTAGTTCAGATTGACCAAGATTATAATTGCGAAGTGTTGTTCTTCTCAGAGTTAGAGGAATCGGAGATAATATCTCTACTGTCGTACCAAGGAGGGGCATTGATTGGAACCTTACATCATGGACTATTTTTCTATAACGGTAGTTCTTTAAGAAGGGTGGATAAGGATGAATCGCTTAATGATGTTCAAATTTGGACGATCGGTTTTAGAAATGGTTTTTTGTACTTAGGAACGAATAACGGACTGGTTAAAATGAGTGCCTCCGGAGATGATATTTCTTATCCAGGGAAAGACAAGTTAGAGATTGCGACCAGTAAAATTACCTCTAGTGAGTTTGATGATAAATACTTGTACATCACAACAGATAGTAGAGGTTTGTGGAGGATGGAACTAGTTACGGGTGACTTCTCGCACCTTCAAAAAGATGAAGGAATTTCAAGTAATCAAATTTTTTCAGGAAGATGGTTGAATGACAATAGTCTGATGCTTTCTAACCATATGGGCTTGGATCGAATACGATTTTTTGAGAAAATGCACGTAGTTGAATCTTATCATGTGGATTTTGGAGAAGGACTTGAGTTCAATACGAACGTCATGCTCAATGGGAAAGGCAACATCATGTGGATTGGTAGTAATGAGGGATTGTTACTATATGACCCAGCTAAAGCAGTTAACTTTTTAAAGCAGCCTGATTTGCACATAAATGGAGTCAAATTAATGCAGCAAGATATTGATTGGACCAAAGAAGAAGCGGAATTGGATGCAAATCGAGTTCCTGTAGATTTTACTTTGCCATTTGATAAAAATTATCTGACATTCACATATCAGGGTATTCACTTTAGTGAATATGAGAATGTAAGATATCAGAGTAGACTGCTAGGCAGAGATGATTTATGGGGCCTTTATAATTTAAACAATGAAGCTACATACTCTAATTTACCAAGCGGAGATTACACATTTGAAATTCGTTGTTCCATAGATGGGGGTAAAACTTTTACTGAAACACGGTCGATTCATTTTATAATTCTTTCCCCTTTCTATAAAACATGGTGGTTCTTTAGCCTGCTGGTGCTAGGCATTCTTTTAGTCATTTATGTGTTTTCCAGAGCATTTAAAAAAGTGCAATCGCAAACGGTTAATTATTCCACTTTACAGCAATCAATCGGAACTAATAGATTGATGTTGTTTTTTATTGGAGTTTCGTATCCAATAGTGATGATCATCAATAGTTATTTAGATAAAGAAATTGTTGATTCACAAATTATAGTAACTGTTTCGATTGGAGCTGTCACACTTATAATTTTATTGCTAAGTTATTATCAATTAGGTATAAGGAAAATACTGGGGACTTTAGTAACTGTTCTTTTCATTTGCGTACAGGCTCACATTTTAGCACTCTTAGTTGTAAATAACCTTGCGGTCTCGATGATTATTGGATTTGTAATGGCAACATCGTTTGCTAGCATAGTCTTCAATACTATAAAAAATTACATCTTTTTCGCGCTATCTGTATTTCTGTGTGTTGTTCTAATTGCCTTAGGCAATGAATCAGGCGATTTTAATCGGTTTCAATTTGTCATGATTGGATTTTGGACTTTGATGATTGTGTCTTTATTAATTATTGTAAAAGTTAATTTATTCAGGAAACTGAGGCTGTCAGATACTATTTTAGAAAAAGGAGATTCTATCATATTGGTTCGGAATGAAAAAGGGAGTATCATTTATGCCAGTAGTAGCGTGGAAGAAAAACTAGGTTATTCTTTGGATCAAGTTTATGGTGATGGATGGTGGCAACTTAGAGAAAAGCAGGACGGGTTGCTAAAGAAGGAAATCATTGGGGATGTTGAATATATCAGCGGAACTAAGATTTACACCAATGAAATTCATGACATCAAAGGAGAAAAAAAATACTTCAATTGGACAGACACTAAAATTGAAGGAGGTTTGGTTATTGGAGTTGGGCAGGATGTTACTTCCTTAAGAGAGTCGCAAAAAGAATTAGAAAAGCTATCCATTATTGCAAGTAAGACAGATAGTGGTGTCGTTATGATGGATGCTGATAATCGCATCGAATGGATTAACGGTGCGTTTGAAGAAATGACTGGATTTACAATGAGTGAATTCAAAGGTAAACGTCCCGGAGACCTCCTTTCTGGCGTGGAGACAAGTCTGAAGAAATTAGAACAGTCTAGAGAAGATAGATATAAGCGGAAGACTTATCAGATGGAGATTCAGTTGTATAAAAAATCAGGTGAGCCGATGTGGTTATCAATTAACCATACTCCAATTTTTAAGGAAGGCACGGAAGAGCTGGAGTGGCAAGTAAATATGGTGCAAGATGTGACTTTGGCGAAAGATCGTCAGGAGGAGATGCAACGACTCTCTATGGTTGCTACTAAAACAGATAATTATGTCCTAATAACTGATTTGGACGATAATGTTTTATGGGTAAACGATGCATTTGAAAAAATATTCAAATTCTCTCCGGATGAGGTAATTGGAAAAAAGACAGCTAGCTTTCTCAAAACAGCAGAGTTTAATCCGCAAATTATTAAGAAGTTAACACGAACGGTATTTGAAAACAAGGAGCCTTTTGTAGGTGAATTAACGGAAGTAGATGCTAATGGAGATCACATCTGGTTGGCAGTTAATATTACTCCGATTCTTGGCCCGGATGGAGAAGTTGAGGAGATTATTAGTTTAGGAACAGACATAACTGATAAAAAGCTAGATGAATTTAGGCTAAATGAGTACTCGAAATCGCTAGAGCTTACGCACGAAATCGATAACGTATTGCTGGAAGATGAAACTGAAGAAAAGATGTTTCACGAATTACTTAAAGTAGTTAAAGGTAGTAACAGCCTTTACAATAGAGTCTCATTAATGCTGTTTGATGAAGAGCAAAAATTTATTGACAACTATTTTATTGATGAAATCAATGCTCCTGTTCAATTTGAAAAAATAACAGAATTATCGGAGCTAAGACCTTTGGAGATACTTAGCACAAAAGAACCATTGGTAGTTCAAGAATTAGATGAAAACTCGATTTCGAAAAGTGATCGAGAATTGTTGGAAATTGGAGTGAAGTCATATATAATGCTTCCCCTGATTGTTGCCAATAAAGTGGTGGGAAGCATAAACGTTGGAGGGCAATATCCGTTTATGTTCATGGATGAAGAGATTGATGTTATCAAGGATATTGCTAGTTCTCTTTCTATTGCATATAAGCAAAGAGAGCAATCAAAGCGTATAATGGAATCGGAAGACAATTTCCGTCAATTAAATGAATCATTAAAAGAAGTCTTTTGGTTATTCGACCAAGAAAAAGGGAAAATGATTTATGTAAGTCAAGCGTACGAAACAATATTTGGATCAAGTACAGAATCATTATTTGATGATCCGCTTTCGTGGATGGAAGCAATTGTTAGCGAGGATATCACTCGAGTTCAGCGGCTGTATTTAGACAATGTATTCAGTACTGGTTTTGATGAACAGTTTCAGATTAATCACCCAAAATTTGGAGTGAAATGGGTTCATTCTACAGCAGTTCCGATTAAAAATGAGTTAGGAGAGGTTATTAAAATTTCAGGATTTACGGAGGATATTACGCAACTTAAGTTGAAGGAAGAACAGTTAAGTTATCTGAACACCAAGCTTGAATCTATAAGTAGCATAAATGAGAGCATTTTAAGAAATGAACCATTTGGGAAAGTGCTCATTGAGTCTTTAAAAAGCTTGGCGTCAGGTCAATTTGATATCATGAGATTGACGTTGACTTTATTTGATTTTGAAACCGACACGCTTTCTTATTTTAGAATTGACAATGATTTGAAGAGTGTTTCAGGAGAATCAGAAACGCTTCCGATTAAATACTTCCAGCATGTTGGTAAACTTAGAAAGGGCGAAACAGTAATTGTTGATTCAATTTCAGATTTGAGTAAGCAGTCTGAATCTGACCAAAACTTGATGAAGCTGGGTGCCAAAAGTTATGTGTTAGTGCCATTAATTTCGGACAGAGAGTTGATTGGCTCGTTAAACTTAGGTTTTGATAGAGTAGGAGGGTTTGATAATGATTTCATTGATGGATTAAGAGATGTGGCAAATGGTATTTCACTTTCGATACATCAAATGCAGCTTAAATCTATTATTGAAGGCGATAAGGAAGAACTAGAAAATAAGAACAGAAATATTACCGCGAGTATTAATTATGCTAAACGAATTCAAAATGCATACTTGCCTGAGTTAGAATTTGTAAATAAGTTTTTCAGTCAATCACATTTATACTACAGAGCAAAAGACATTGTTTCTGGTGACTTTTACTGGTGGACTTTAAAGAATAATAAACTTATTATAGTTGTTGCTGACTGCACTGGACATGGTGTTCCTGGCGGGTTTATGACAATTTTAGGTTCTCAAACCATCGCCAATATAGTAAGTGGAAAGAACATAACTGATCCAGGCTTATTGCTTAAAGTACTGGATTTGGAAATACAGTTTGCCTTAAACAAGTCTGATGAGGAGCTAAGAGACGGCATGGATATGTCTATTTGTGCTGTAGACCTAACAACTAAGGAACTCACCTATGCTGGTGCGAGACGCCCATTAATGTACATAACTGAAAAAGAGTTCTTCGAGATTAAGGGTACAACACGGTCAATCGGGGAAGATGATCTAGTTTCTTCAAATTATGGAACTACAACCATTCAGTTAAGAAAGGGAGATCGATTGTTTATGTTCTCTGATGGGGTTCCAGATCAGTTTGGAGGGCCAAAACGTCCAAGTAAATTTTCGAAACTTAGACTCCAGAATCTAATCAAGAATAGTGATGCGCTAGACCAGACTATGGAAGAGCACTTTGATACGATTATTTCAGAATTGGAGGATTGGAAAGGGGACAGGGAACAAACTGACGATATGATTTTGCTAGGATTAGAATTTTAAGCCTGATTTTTATACTTTTCCAATTCTGAAGATAGTTTTTCGTGCGTATTTGCATTCTTGATGGCCGTAGTTGTATAGTTGGCTAAATTATTCAGCATCTCTAAATGAGTTCTATTGTAGGCATTCTTATAGAAGCTTTGTACGGTAATTACGCCTATTGGCTCCTCATTTATATATAAAGGTTGGAACAGTAAAGATTCCGGCATCTCTCCAGCAACAACATGAATCTCCTTCACGTATTTTTGATATTCCCTCTTATTGTCATTAATGAAGATAGGCTTGTTGTTTTTTAAACACCAGACAGAATAGTTATCGTCATTATCCATAGGAATAAATCCATCATTAGAAAGTGTTCCACTTTCTATTTCGTATCGATATTCAATTTCATTTTTTTCCGCATTAAAAATTCGAATTCCAAAAATGGTAGCATCCATTAATTTGTCAATTTGCTCATGAAGTTCCATGAAAATCTGCTGGAGATCTAATGTTGAAGAGATTTTCCTACCAATTTCACTAATTAATTTCTGATTGTAATTGGCTTTTTGAAGCTTAATTTTCTGCATGATGATCTCTTTAGTTTTCAGATCAACTTGTTCCTCCGAGGTTTCAAAAAGCCTAGCGTTATGCGTTGCTATTGCAATATAATTTGAAAGTACTTTTAGAATGAAAATGTTTTTGTCTTTATACCTATTTTTCTTATAAGATTGGGCTGTAATAACTCCAATCACCTGCCCTTTGAAATACATTGGCAGGTAAACTAGAGATTCTGGCGCTTCTCCAGGAATACTGGTACGGCTATAGCTTTTGAGGTATTTGAATACGTCTACATCGAAGTCATTAACAACAACATCAGTTCGTCCAGTAAAACAGATAGCCCCTAGACTTTGCTTGTCGGCTAAATCGAAGTTAAAGCCTGGAAGGAGCTTACCGTACTCAACAATACCTTTAAATTCAAGCGTGTCAGTAGTTGAATCATGCAAGCCGAATCCAAATATTGGGGCGTCCATAATTTCATTCACTTCAGTGTACAAGTTCTTTCCAATTTCTTCAAGATTCAAAGAGGAAAGAATTTTGGTTCCTAATTTATGAAGTGACTCTTCTAGGTTCGCATATTTTCTATTCCGCTCACCTAAGGTATACTGAGATGTGAAAAGAGCAACGGATTTAGCTACATCCTCTAATAAGAAAATTAAATCGACATCAAAGTCATTGGCCTTAAGGCTTGATACACTTAGAAACCCAGATACCTGGTCGTCAATACTGATCGGAATACTAACGACAGATTTCAAGCCCTTTTCTTTTAAATTAACTTCAATATCAGTTTCGTGATTTTCTGTGAGGTTTTCATTGTAATAAACCTCTCCTTTTAAGAGCTTATTTATCCCGGGGATAGTTGGTAAAGGATAAGCCTTGCCTTCATAGAATTTACCAGTTTCAATATCTGCATATGCATAAGACATAACCTCAGACATTTCAGCATTCATTAAACTGATATTAGTGCCCTCTATAGATAAGTTTTTCGCGATTGATTTTAAGATGCTTTTAATTTTACTTATGAAGTCTAGATCTTGAATTAATAGTTTGTTGATATCATTCAACATTCTTAAACGGTCGTTTCTCGATTGTGCTTTAGATTCACTTGCCTTAATTGCCGTTTCTGCCTTGTGCCTTAAAGATAGATCATTCCACATTGCGAAAAACGCCTTTCTCCCATCTAGCTCAATTACCGACATGGATGCGGATACAAGAAATTCTTCGCCATTTTTTTTCTTGTGCATCCATTCAAATTGATGCCCTCCATTTTGGAGTGCTAAATTATCAATCTTCCATGCAGCTTTTTCAATGTCTTCAATTCCAGGCTGTTTGTCTGCTGAAAACTCTGAAGGTAACCTCCCAATTAATTCGTCTTTATGATCAAACCCTAAAATCTTTACAAACGCCTCGTTGCAGTCAATAATTCCTTTGGGGTCATAATAAAGAATAGGGTTTAATGATTTTTCGAAAAGCATTTTGAATTTCACCTCAGACTTTTCTAATCCAATATTCTTTTTGAAATCGGTCGTAATGTTGTGAAAAAGTCCTCTTAGCGCTACAGTACTGCCTGTTTTATAAGTGGTGCAATTGCCTTTTATAATTATTTCTTCCCCTTTTCTTGAGTTGAGGTGAAGTATCACATCTTCATGGTCGGATAAAATGTCAAACAAACTATTAAACCGAACCGATGAGAAATAATGTAAGATTGAATTGAAGTTTAACTGACTAGCCTGATGGTCGTTAAGATGTAATGCATCTTTAAAATGCTGATTACTGAACAATAGTTGGCCCTCCTCTGTTACAGAAAATAAATAATCCTTAGCTGCATCCATTAAATCCTGGTACAGTTCTAAAGATCTATCCTCATCATTATGTTCGATACTATCTTGATTCACAAGTCAAATAAATATAAGATTTATTCTCATATTTGCTATGACGAAATTCAATAAAATCAATGGAAATTCAAGCAGAGATCCCATTTGAAAAATTAAATGTCCTGTCTAAAATCTCAAAGGATTTTATTTCAGCGGGTCCTAATTTTTCATTTGGAAATAATTTTAGCGAAGAGAAAATCTTGGCGGAATTGGATGCAATGAATTTTAGCCTTAACCATCGGGAAGTGTTGGTAGAAGCGCTGCAAGAACAGTACGCTTCTGTAAATTTGAATGTTCCAAATGCTGTTGAATTATTGAAGGATTCGAAGACGTATACAATTACTACTGGACACCAGTTATGCTTATTCACTGGTCCTTTGTATATGGTATACAAGATAGCTACGGTTATAAAGATGTCTTCAAATTTAAAGCGTACTTACCCGGATTATAATTTCGTACCTGTTTTTTGGATGGCCTCAGAAGATCATGACTTTGAAGAAGCTAGTAAAGTCAACGTACAGAATAAACCTATTATCTGGAAGGATGATCCCCAAGGTGCAGTGGGCAGAATGTCTATTGAAAAACTTAAAGATTCAGCTAACGAATTGGCCGCAGTCGTAGGAATTAATGGCGAAGAATTTGTTTCATTAGTGAACGATTCTTTGGATGCTAAGGATGTTGCAGCGTCTTACCATAAACTAATACATTCCTTATTTGGAGATAAAATTGTAATTCTTGATGCTGACTATAAAAGTTTAAAGGCCCTATTTATTGAAACCGCAATAAACGACTTAAAGGGAGACACTATTAAGAAGTTATTAAAAACGAATGAGAAGCTGACAGAGAACGGATATTCTCCTCAGGTTAATGGCCGAGAAATTAATCTATTTTGGCTGAAGGATGGATCGAGAGAACGCATTGTTAAGAAGGGTGAAGGGTTTCAGGTCTTAGGTAGTGATAAGGTCTATTCCTTACAAGAGATGACTAGACTTTTTCGAGCAGAGCCTGAGTCTGTCAGTCCAAATGTTATTCTTCGTCCAGTTTACCAACAGATTATTCTTCCAAATTTGGTATATGTTGGAGGAGGAGGAGAGATTGCATATTGGCTGCAACTCAAAGACGTCTTTAATTCCTTAGGTGTTCATTATCCAATGCTACAAGTTCGTGCTAGTTTTATTATAATGCGCGAAAAGTGGTTGTTAAAATGGACTGAATTAGGCTTTTCTTTTGAGGATTTGTTTAGGCCAAAGGAAGATTTGATGAAGGAGTTTGTGGTAAACAATCAAGGTGTTCCTTTTGAAAAAGAACGACAAAAATTTGATCTGTTAGTTGGTGAACTTAAACAGGAGGCTTTGAAAGTCGATAAGAATATGGCACAAGGTATTGATGCAGATATCACCAAAATGTATAAAGGGATGGATAAGCTTGAGAAGCGGATTTCCAAAACCATGAAGAATGCCAATAAGGCTACTAATGAACGAATTGAAAGAATTCTAGGTATGGTCTATCCAAATGGGAACTTACAAGAGCGATATTCATCGATATTTGATATGTTTTCTAGTCCAGATGAGGTAGCTTCAATTATTGAATTCGCAGATCCAACCAATAATTCAATGAAAATAATGAAGTATTAGGAGTTTGAATAAAGACCAAGCTTATTCCCTTCACTATCCATCACATATGAAAAGTAGCCTGTTTCTCCATCAATTAAGGTTTTCGGAATTATAAAAGAACCATCCACAGTAACATTTCTAATTAAGGTTTTCTTTAATAATACCTCTCCGCCATTTTCAATGATTTGGTCAATGATGTCTGTCATTCCCGAGTTAGCGTCAAAAAATAATATTGGACCGATTTGTTCATTATTGAATTTCCCAATTTCAACCAGCGCTCCGCTTAAATTAAGTTCTTCGTGTTCTTTTTTGAAAATGGCATGTCTTATTCCACTAAAATCCTGAATTTCAAACGAAACTCGGAAAACGTTCGAATAAAAAGCGACAGCTCGTTGAAGGTCTTCAACCGGTATTTCAAACCATTTGATAAAACTCATAGGAGGAGATGATTGGGTTCCTTACAAGTTAACTCATTTTTTAATTAATCTATCTATTTAAACTAAAAGGGCCAGTTCTGGTTAAAGTTTCATCATTGATGTCAACGAATTCAAAGATGTAATAGTAAGTGCCATCTGGAACTAATTCTCCAGCCATATTCCTTCCATTCCATGAATCAACAAGTCCACTCCAATTATATAAGACTTGTCCCCATCTATTTACAATAAATCCGTCTGCTGAAACAATGTTAGTATAACTAACGAAGTGAAACAGATCATTAGAATTATCGCCATTTGGTGTGAAAACATTTGGAATGACTATTTCAATAACAGGAGGAGGCGGAACTATGCAAGTAGCAATCGTCACTGTTAATGTGTCAGAATTGCTACTTCCACAAACGTCTGTAGCAGTAGCAAAATAAATTCCTGCAGCGGTTATTATAATCGTATCAGAAGTTTCGGTAGTAGACCACAATTGAGAACCAACAGAACTATTTGCAATTAGCTGTAAAGTATCACCAGGGCAAATTGAATCTAATCCAAAGTTGTTTAATGAAATGCTAGGAAGTTGTGTTAAGGAAACGGTTAAAGAATCCGAAAGGGTAGTGCCGCATAAATTAGTTGCCGAAGCAAAGTAGGTTCCAGCAGAAAGAACATTAATCGGATTTGTAGTTTCAGTTGTTGACCAAGTTTGATTTCCTGTAGAGCTAGTACTGGTTATCTGAACACTATCACCAGGACAAACAGACATTAGCCCAAAAGGAGAGATAGAAATCGTTGGAAGCGCAAGTAAAGTAACCGTCAACGTATCAGAATTCATACTACCACATGCATTGCTAGTTGTAGCGAAATATGTTCCAGCTGTTGTTATGGTTAACGTATCGGTAATATCTGAAGTTGACCAAGTTTGGCTTGAGATTGAGCTATTCGCAATAAGCTGAATGGTGTCTCCAGGACAAATCGAGTCTAAGCCTGATTGGCTAACAACTATACTTGGAGGTAGAAGAATTGCCAACGAATCGTCAAAAGTAAAAGTTCCACAGAGGTTGGTCGCATCCACACTAAAGCTCGAAGCCGTCTGCACATAAATGCTATCTGTTATTTCCGTGGTTGTCCATAATGTTGTATTGGAGTTGGTTACGTAAAACAATGCACTATCTCCACTACAAATAGTATCTAGACCTGTTGTGAAGGTCGGAGGAGTTATTAAAGTAATGATTGTAGTAGAAGTATCTGGACAAGAAGTGGCAGCACCAACAATGTAATCATATGATCCAGCAGCAGCTGTTCCTGGATCGAATGTTCCTAAAGAAGCGCCTGTTAAAGAAGATGGGCCATCCCAACTTCCTGTTAAATCAGCCCCTCCCGTTAAGGAGTCTTGTAAATTAACAGCGGCTGAAGAGCTACATAAGCTAATTGAAGAACCTATTCCTGCTGTGGGAGCGGGAACATTGTTTATAGTTATTAAAACTGTATCAGCGCAGCCAATTAAAGAAGTTACAATTACGTTATAATCGCCACTGCATAAATTAGTCGCTGCAGCAGTGTTTTGTCCAATTGGGACAAACAAGTTATCGTTCCATTCGAATATATAGCCAGGTATAGAGCCAGAACCACTAGCCAATGCAGACCCATTACATCCGCAATCATCTGTACCAGCTGCCAAGCCGATGATAGGTGTAATAGGGATACAGTTGTTGTTGAACTGCCCAATATAACCTGCATTTGCAGCATTGTTAACGGCCCCTGGTGTTTGATCTTCGACAGCGCATGCTGCCAAATCTGCGCAGCCAACTGTCCAGTTTGCAGAATTTGTTGGATCAATTCCGTTAAAATAATATACGGTGTTGGAAGCTGAAGTTGGAGAAGTAGCGCCTCCGGGAAAGTAGACAAGGGTATTTAAGTTATTTGAACCCCAACAAACTGAAAAGACCTCGCACCCTAAAAGATTTACAAGTCTAGCACAATCCCCTCCGTTTGCAAGAAGCGTGTTAGACCAGTTTCCTCCAGGAGTCCATCCAAGTGTTGGGTAAGCACATGCCACCGCGCCAGGAGTGGTGGGGCAACTCTCAAATAAAGTGAGGTTGCTAATGGGAGCGATCACTAAACAATTACCATCTGTCATAGAAAGATCATCAGGCGGAACTTGAGGATTAACGTCCGCATCATTGTGAATCAAGATAATAGTACCTAATTCTACGCATGACCATAAAGGATCATAAGAGAATCGAATAGCTCCTGCTGCAACTCCGCTGGCTCCATGATATCCGCTATTGTCATCGAAGATCCAACCCCGAATATCTACACAAGGCGGGCTAGTGACTCCGCAATCGTAGAACGCAGTAGTATCAACTACCACGAATTCAACATATTCCATATTTCCCGAAGCACCTTGAGAAACTTCGTTAATAATTAATGTTTGTGTATTCGCGGAAATGCAAATTCCTAGAACTAGGAGCGTAAATAAGATAAGCCTCTTCATGTCGTTTCTGTTGTAGTGTGGTTGAAACGGTTAGAGGAGGAAATTCATTAGGATGTTCGCTTCATTGCTAAAATAAAGATTTCAGTCTTAATATCAATAGCGAACCAGTAATTATTTATAGAGATTTTGAACTTAGCCAAGATTTCAACTCATCAGAATCAATCTTTCCATAGAACTCAGATAGATAAGCTCTGGCAGATGAACTAAATTCTTCTTTTTTACTTCCTTCTTCTTTAACAATGTTCAATTCTTCAACAATGTCAGACTCAACTGGAGCAATCAAGTTGAAAGCGTTAATTTTCACGGATTGCTTAGAAGTAGCATTCCTGTGATAAAGTGTAACCGTAGTTGTGGTGTTAAAATCTACTGCTTGACCATCTACTCTAAATATAGAATCTCTTTCTAAAATAATATCGTCACCATCAAAGTCTAATTTTTTAGCAATTGACTCTCCATCATGTTGATACATCAAGTAGAAGAAGTTGCTTTGGTCTAATGGATACTCTTTCACCTTAACTAAAACTTCACTTTTAGCAAACAAAAGAAGATTGTCACTGAAGTAATTTTTCAAATCAATCGAATTTAAGATCTCTCCTTTTCTAGAACTTACATTACTCATTGCAGGAAGTAAGTTTGAAGCAGATGTACTTGATTTTTTAGGAGTTAGTACAAATCGACCTTTCAATTTACTAATAACTGCTGCTCTAGATTCTGTTGTTTTGAACTTTAACTTATCTGAAGATGCAAACTTGTCTCCTCGATTCATATCATTTCCATTCTTCTCATAAGAAATGTAACCGTCAACTTTTATAACGGTGTATGTATCGATAAATGCTTCGTCACTGCTTAGAGATAGGCAAATCATTGCAATTCCTATGATTAAAGCCCCAGATAGTATTTTTTTCATTTTATAGTTGGATGATGTGATTATCAAAAATATCAATTATTACGCCAACTTTTGGGTTTACTGGTTATATTTTAGACTTTTTGTCCGTTTTCTTCCTAAATGGTCTGTTAAACAGGGCTTTGGAACAAGCCTCACTTTATTTGAGCCAATCAATATCCTGATTTAGACTCTCGTTTTTTCAACGTTTTATGCCGACTTTACCTCAATCTGATGATTTCCCTAACTCAGGGACAAGTTATACACATTAGCCCTGATATTTAACCAATTGGTCTAAAAGTATAATGATCTAACCGTTTAATAATCATAGCTTTGCACCCACCAAATTAAAAACGCCTATTTATTAGGCTTTTACATTACCTAAAACTCGAAATCATGAGAACATTGAAATTATTCATAGTCCTTTTGTTTTTTACCAATGCATATGCGGAGAATGCATACGCAGAAGAAGGAGATTCTTTAAATCCGGAAACCACTATGGTGCCGAGTTTAAGTATTTTAAATCTCAAGCACGTTTTAATCGCTGAAGGTGTTCAACATCCAGATATCGTTTTAAGACAAGCAATCACTGAAACGGGATGGTTTAAATGTGAAAACTGTTCGCTTTCTAGAAATAATATTTTTGGTTTCTACTACAAAAAGAAATACTTGAAATTCGATAGTTGGATTGAATGTGTTAAGTATTATAAAAGATGGCAAGGCCGCCATTACAAAGGTGGCGATTACTACACTTTCTTGAAGAAAGTAGGCTTTGCCACAAATCCTCGATATGTTCAGGACCTTAAAAGTCTGAAATTAAATTAAAAATATTTCTGCCGTTACTTCGATAGAATTATTCAAAACTTGGCTCTAACACTTTTGTAGTGTCGACTATTGGATACACGCATTGATTTAGGATACTTGATCGTGAAGTAAAGTTCGTGCTTTTTAATTTCTCCAGTTCCAACGTTATATCCCCAACTCAATTGACCCGATTCTTAATCTTGATTAATCGGATGTCATAAGTTTCATCTGAGATGAGACCCATTTTTGCTCCAACTTCTTCGATGAATTTAAGCTCGTTAGAGTGATTTCTATGATCGCTCTGGTTCAATTGAACTAACAATGCAATTAGTGTTTTCTTTTTGTTTTCATCAGAATAAAGGAAGAAATCCATCTGATGAAAATAGCGATAATTAATGGAACGATTTAAAGGAGTAGTTTGCTAAAGAAGTTCCAACCCTAATAGTTCACATTTAAAATTCCAGTATCGCCAATAGCACAATATACTGAATCTGAATATGAACTGGGGATGCTATTTTTAGTAACATACCAGTTCACTTTAAGCATTGAATTTCCAGTTGTCATGCATTTGAAAGTAGAATCAACTAAATCCCCAGAGAAAACTTGAATTAGATTATGGCAACATCCTGGACAGTTTAGCTGGGTGCTTGCAATCTGATATTGCATAAAATCTGTAGAGTCAAAGGGAGATGTATTTCTAATATTAACTTTATACCAAGCTTGCGCTATTAAAGAGAAGTCATAAGTGTTGGCAGCATTGCGTTCTAGGTCATCCGGATTAATGATAAACTCTTGATCAAAACGATTATCTCCGGTAATTTCGATTTTATACTCTACTGCATTATGTGCATCAAAAGTATGGCTGTATGAGCCGTTACTGGCAGAAGGACCATTGTAAAAAGTGTTGAAAGTGCTAGAAAATGTACCACCGCTAATTTCTTTCACTGACATTTTAATATCAGCACCACTAATAGCTGTCCCGTTAGTTTCGGTAATTGTTCCCGCAATAGTAATTGTAGCAGGCTCTTGTTTTTTGCAAGAAGTTAATACTAAAGAAATAAATAATAGGGTAGAAAAAGCCGCAGCTAAAAAGTTAAATCGCATTATCGTTGAAATGAATCAGTTGAATTATCGTAGCTGATATAATATTCTGATTTTTCAAGATTGTCCACTTTTATAGATGAACCGTATCCACGTTTAACTATACGACCATACACATCGTGAATTTCAAATTGAGTTTCTGACGAGAATACAACTTCTCTAGTTCGTTTGTTGTAAATGTAGGTTAGTTTTGGAAGGCTAGAGACCAACTCTATAGAGGTGCTCTTTTTTATTTTTCCTTCATAATTTCTTTGCATGACTCTAAACTTATTCACGCCAGATGTAAGATGAACTTTATAGTCGTAATCATTGATACTTGGGGTTCCTATTCCAGATACTTCGCCAACATCTACCCATTTATTCCATTTGTATTGTTGTACCACGAAATCAAGAATACCGGCTTCGTTGGACGTAGACCATTCTAACAATCCGCTTTTATTAAGATTAATAGATTCGGTTGTAAAAGTTGGTTTTGGCTTTAATCCACCAGGGTTTAAAACTTTAGGTGCACATCCACCTTTATGTTTAATCTCTATAACCACTTTTTCTCCAGTAGTCAATTCAAATTGTTTGAGATCAATTTCAAAAGCTCTTCCGTTCACTTCATCCGTAACGATATCGCCATTTACTCGAACTTCATATGTGCAATATCCAACCCCGTTATCAGGATATGGATTAGCAACATAAATATTACGATTTTGATATTTGCCTTCAAGAATAATTATTCCTTCTTTTGAAGGGTCTCCAACTTCCACATTAAAAGCCATCAGGGCAATTACGGACACTAGAGATAATATGTAGGCAATTCGTTTCACGTTCTTAATATTACAAAGATAACTAGTATACGTACATATACGCAGAATGATACCCCGAATTGTTATCATTCACCTAAATTTAATGATTAATGACGGAAATGGATAAACAATCGTCCCCAGTTCTTAGAGTCTTTTTCAACACGATGGTACAATTTCTTGATATCCTTGCGATCTAAAAACCGAATTACCTTTTTCTTTAACTGTCCTGAACCTTTACCTGGAATAATTTCAACGGTCTTAATTTTTTTGTCAATTGCTTCCTGTATAATGTCTTCAAGCGCCTGATCAATTAATTGTCCTTTGTTATAAATGTCATGCAGATCTAGTTTTAGTTTGGCCATTTCTAAATATAATAATTGTTGAAATCTATTTGTTTAAGATAGGCGGTTTAGCTAGTTCATAAACTATTGACAACTAGCTCTCCAAGAACTTTTTACAATGGTTAATCATTTCGGGAAAAAAGGCTAAAAATTCTTGATCAAATTCCTTTTCAAATTCAACCAGATGAACTGCAGCATTAGCCATGTTATTTGGATATTTGGTGCGACCTGATAAACCTGTTAAAGCTCGATCTATTCCTTGAACCTCTTTATATTGTATTAGCCAATTACTTGAAGCCATCCTGCCAAGTATAAACTGACTTATTTCCGGCATTAATTCAACATGCTGCTCTAGCATTAGATAGCTATTTGAAATAAATGGCTCGAACTCATGAGTAGTGTACTTTTTCCAATGTTTTGCTAAGAAATAGTCATAAAAGACATCGATAACAACTCCCGCAAATTTATGCTGAGTAGGATGAAGTCTTTTTTTACCTTCCATTACTAAAGGGTGCGAATCCATAAAAGAATCAATCTGACGATGAAGTAAGATGCCTTTTTTTAGATCCCCAGGATAATTTTCAAAATCATTTCCTTTTACTCCATCACCCATGAAATTCCCAACTAAAATCATAGGATTTTCACCACTAAGTAATATGTGCGATAAGTAGTTCATAAGCTATAAATGTAGTTTGAATTTGATTCATACCTTTCATGTAGATATTAAATCCAAAAAATACTGACCTTCGTATCTTTATATAGTGAGTAAACAAATTTCATATTGGGTGGCCCAAATTGGTGGTTGGGGAGCGTTGATGACTTTGGGTTTGATTTTTCAAAAAGAAGCAATTAAAACCGATGACCTTATTGCTGCTTTTGCTTTCCTTAGTGCTGGTGTTATAATATCTCAGATTTATAGGTTTGGTATTTTGAAATTAAACTGGTTAAGGTTTAGTGCGGTTCAGCTTATTCCTTTAGTTCTTGTTTCAAGCAGCGTCTTGGGAGCGTTGTTTTTTGTATGTCAATTCGGTGTTGATGCAATAGTTAAGCAAGATTCATTAAAAGAATTGAATCCTCTTCAAATCGTCAATGTAATAGTTAGTGATGCCATATTTTTCTTTTTCTGGTCAGTATGTTACTTTGGATATCACTTTTTTGAAAAATCGAGAGACCAAGAAATTCGTAACATCAAGTTAACTTCATCTAGGAACGAGGTAGAGTTGCAAAATTTACGGAGTCAATTAAACCCTCATTTTATGTTTAATTCAATGAATAGCATAAGGGCCTTAATTGATGAAGATCCGGTTAACGCGAAAATTGCCGTGACCAAGCTGTCTAATCTACTACGAAGTACACTTATTGCAGGTAGGAAAGATTTGTTACCTCTTCAAGAAGAGTTAGAAATAGTAAAAGATTATTTAGATCTGGAAAAAATAAGATTTGAAGAACGATTGGATTTTAAATTTGAGGTCGACCCGAGTTTAAAACAAAAAAAGTTTCCGCCATTATTATTACAAACCCTTGTCGAAAATGCCGTGAAGCATGGAATTTCACAAATTGCAAAAGGAGGATTAGTAATTATTACTGGATTTAGAGAAGGAGACGAATTAGTTTTAGTAGTACTTAATTCAGGAGTATATAGACCAGATTTAACTACTGACTCAACTGGGATTGGCTTAGAGAATTCCAAGCGAAGATTGGATCTTATGTTTGGGCCAGAAGGAAAGTTAACCATAGGAAATGCAGACAACATGGTTAAAACGCAAATACGTTTGCCAATAATAGATTAAAAGATGAGAACAATTATTATAGATGACGAGAGATTAGCTAGAAAAGAGCTGAACAACCTATTAAAGGAATTTACTGAAATAGAGGTAATAGATGAATGTTCTAATGTCGATGATGGAATTATTAGTATAAAAAAACACAATCCAGACTTAATATTTTTGGATATAAATATGCCGGAGAAAACGGGGTTTGATTTATTGCAGGAGTTAGATTCAACTCCAAGAGTAATCTTTGTAACAGCTTACGATGAATATGCAATTAAGGCATTTGAAGTGAATGCTTTAGATTACTTAATGAAACCGGTTGAACCAGCAAGGTTGGAGGAGACAATCAGACGAATAACACTAGAAGAGGAAAAAGAAAGCGCAGAAATACCAGATTCTCAACCTAGTGAAGAAGGGAAGCTTGGAAAGGGAAATCAAATCTTTTTAAAAGATGGAGAAAAATGCTGGTTCGTCAATTTGGAAGATATCAGGTTATTTGAGTCAGAAGGAAATTATGTACGAGTTTATTTTCATGAGTTTAAACCATTGATATTGAAGTCGTTAAACAATCTAGAAGCAAGGCTGGAAGAGAAATTGTTTTTTCGAGTTAACCGTAAGTACATTGTTAATTTAATGTGGATCGAAAAAGTAGAGAATTGGTTCAATGGTGGATTGCAGCTTACTTTGAAGGGTGGCGTAAAAGTAGAAGTCTCCAGAAGACAAGCGGCAAAGTTTAAAGATTTAATGAGCCTTTAAAATTTGGTCGGGTCAAACTCCCGTTTAATCTGAATCTTAATTTAATTTGTAGAATTTGTGTAGGAGGTTTGAATAAATCTTTCGATATTTCAAGGACAAATTCAAGTATGGAGCATTTATACATTCAAAATACAGCTTTAACACCAGAAATTAATTTTTCTCCTGAGGACGGATTGTTTTCAATACGAGGTAAATCTATTCCAGATGATGCTGAAGAATTTTACCAACCTGTTTTAGAATGGATGGAAGATTACTCTAAAGGTTCATTCGCTAATATTCATTTAACAATTGAATTAGAGTTTTTTAATATTTCATCTTCGAAGCGTATCTTATTTTTAATGTACAAATTGAACGAGCTAGTTGATAAAGGAACCAATGTAAAAATTACTTGGAGCTACAAAGAGAACGATGATGACATGTTCGAAGTAGGGCAAGATTACGCGTTCATGGTGAACATTCCATTTGAGTTCAATACGTTCACAAAACAATTTGTAGCGTAGGTTTAACGAAATTATTATTAAGAAAGGTCAATCTCAAGGTTGACCTTTTTTTTGTGCCCAAAGTTTTCAGTTGCATTAAGTAGAACTAAAACATATACAACCTACGGTATTTGTATTATTTTTGCAGCGAATGAGAGTTGTAAAAGATATTCCGCACGCCCAGTTTAAGATTACCATTTTTGAAATAAATGATAAATACTTAACTAAAATTGAAATCGGTCACTTTGAACAAGTATACAAAATCAAGAAAATGGACGTTTCTGGTTTAGACGAAGTGGAAAACATGTTAGATGAGGCTTTTTTGAAAGGAGCCATGGATAGATTTTTAACAATGAGAACTGATTTTGGAGAAGCATTCAAAAGAAAAAACACAATCAATGAATAATAAAGCACTAGTAGGAATAAACGTAGTACTGATTATAGCGGTCGTAGTTTTGTTCATCCTTCATTTTACGGGAGGAGCAACTGAACAACCAATTGCGGAAGCAGATATTCCTTTAATAGAAGATTCTAATGTCGAGGATTCAACTGTTGCCCTGGCGATAGAGGCTGAAGATCTAGTTTTACCTGAATTTAAAAAAGGGTTGAAAATTGCTTTTGTAAATTCTGACAGTTTGAATAAAAACTACAAATTCTTTGGTGACGCCAAGAAAAAAATTGCCAAGGAACTTGAAAAAGCGCAGGCAAAAATGGCTGGTAAAGAAAATTCTCTTAGGCGAAAGTATGCCGAACTTGAAAGAAAAGCAAAGTCAGGTGAAATGTGGAATGACGAGGTTCAAGTTGAAGCGCAAAAACTTCAACAGCAAGAAATGGCTCTAGGTCAGGAAGCTCAGTTACTTCAGGAAAAAGTTGGAAAGATGGAATACGAGGAGACTTTGAAAGTGATAGATATCACTGCAGACTACTTAAATGAAATTGGAAAAGAATTGGGATACGACTATGTAATGACTTATTCTAAATCAAACCAAAT
>JBLIOB010000009.1:0-36813 GCA_047639575.1 Parvicellaceae bacterium | reverse complement strand
GAATGAACTTACTTGAGATTGCCAATATTGCACATAAACCATAAGTGAATAATGAGTTGGCGCTAAAAATCAAGCATAGACTGAGCGCAGTGATTACTGCGCTTTTCAATGACGACTTGGGAATATTTAGTAAGTAACCCCCAAATAATTGCGTTGCAAGACAAGTTCCTATTAGTACACCGTACCCAGCAAAATTGTCCCATTGTAGAAACCAGACTCCATAGAGTAGGAATATAGAAAGCCAAATGATTTGAAAATCACGGGCATCTTTAAAGATTTTGATTTTAGATTGTATTGCTTCTTGGATCATCTGGGAGTCTGTACAGGTTAGTATTTAAAAAGTTCAATAGACTTGAAATAAACACAATAATTGTAACAGTCACGCCTTGTTTCTTTAATTAAGAATTATCTTAATCAATAGGAAACAGTGTCTCACATTTTTAGATAAAACTCCTTTGTCAATTTGATGTATTCATCTGAGTATTGATGTCTTCCACCAATTTCAATTATTAACTCTTCCTCAACTAAGTCAACTGAGAATTTACTGAATGCAATCATGGCCCGCTTAGGTTCTTTATCTGGGGTTGGTTTGACCATGCATTTTTTATTGCAAAATAAACCTTGAGCTTTAGCAAGGCGAATAAATTTATCAGAATGATCTGCTGGAATAATAACGGCAAACGTTCCACCTTCTTTCAAAAGATTATTTGCTGCAAAAATTAATTCTGTGAAAGCTAATTGCTCTGTATGCCTTGCTAAATCTTTTGCTTCTTCTCCTGATTTAAGAGAGTTTTCAAAGAACGGAGGGTTTGAAATAATTAAATTGAAGTATTGCTCTGATGCGAAATCTTGTATCCTCTTTTCATGCAAAATTATTCTGTCTTTCCATGGAGAGTTATTGAAGTTTTGCTGAGCCTCTACAGCAGCACTTGGCTCAATTTCAACCGCTTCAATTATTGCCTCTGGAAAACGCTGAGCAGCCATTAAAGAGATTAAGCCAGTTCCACATCCGATGTCTAAAATACGGTTGTGTTTGTTGGCAGATGCCCAAGCTCCAAGCAGTACACCGTCCGTTCCAACTTTCATTGCGCTCAATGATTGGGAAATTGAAAACTGCTTGAACTCGAAATCACTCATTTAGGTAAAGTTCGATTAATCCTTCTGGACAATTAACGAAAATCCGTTTAGCTTCCTTGTCAACTTTTTCAATGAAATTATCGGCAACAGGGACTAAGATTTCTTGACCAGAAGTATGATCAATTTTAAAGATTGGGTTCGTACTACTTTCTACAATGTCGGCAATTATTCCGATATCACCATGCTGTTTGTCTTGAATAGAAAATCCCATTACTTCGTGGTGGTAAAAATCTTGAGACTCTAATTCAGGTAGTAATTCGAGTGGTAAAAAGAGCTTTTTATTTACAATTGCCTTTGCTGATTGTTCTGAATCAACTCCTTCAAATTTAACACGAACGCTGTTGGCTTTGTAGGCAAAAATAGTTTCAATAAAAAATGGAACCAGTTGCTCGTTGATTTCAACGAATACTGATTCCATTTCTAAATACTCTTCTAGACTATCAGTGTCTAGGTAAATGATTACTTCGCCTTTGAAACTTCTTGGTTTTGTAATGTGACCAAGTTCAAAGCAATCACTTTTAATCATTTTATTTTTCTTCAGCTTTCGCTTCAGGAGCTTCTTCCTTAGCTGCTTCTGCCGCTGGAGCTTCTTCCTTAGCTGCTTCTGCTTCAGGAGCTTCTTCCTTAGCCGCTTCTGCCGCTGGAGCTTCTTCCTTCGCTGCTTCTGCTGCTGGAGTTTCTTCCTTAGCGGCTTCTGCTGCTGGAGCTTCTTCCTTAGCGGCTTCTGCTGCTGGAGCTTCTTCCTTAGCGGCTTCTGCTGCTGGAGCTTCTTCCTTCGCTGCTTTTGCTGCTGGAGTTTCTTCCTTCGCTGCTTCTGCTGCTGGAGCTTCTTCAGTTGCTGCTTCCGCTGCTGGAGCTTCTTCAGTTGCTGCTGGAGCCGCTTCTACTTCCACCGCTTCAATAACTGGAGCTGACGCTATTGCAATTTCTTCAGCTAACGCTGATTGCTTTGCTGCTACTTCCTGAGCTCTTGCTTCATTTTGAGCTTTTTCAGTTGCCATGACAGCATCTTTCTTAGCTTGAATACCTTTGTCTACAGAATCCACAGTCGCTGCTACTTTAGCTTCTTTATCCGCAAGCCACGCAGTAAATCTTTTTTCTGCTTCTTTCTCATCGAATGCACCTTTTCTAACACCATTTAATAGGTGATTCTTGTACATCGCTCCTTTATAAGATAAAATTGCCTTAGCCGTATCAGTTGGAACTGCTCCGTTTTGAAGCCATCCTACTGCTTTGTCAAGATGTAATTCTATTCCTGCTGGGTTGATATTAGGATTATACGTCCCAATCTTTTCGATGAATTTACCATCTCTTTTCGCTCTAGCATCTGCTGCTACGATGTGGTAGAATGGTTTACCTTTTTTACCGTGTCTTTGTAATCTTATTTTAACCGCCATGATTAATAGTTTTATAAGGGTCCTAAACCCTGTTAATTAAATAGTTTTTCCTCTTGCAGGGCGAACCTATGCTTTAGGAGGCGGCAAATGTATATCATTTATCAACAATACAAAAGATATCCATTGAATTTATTGACATTTACACCACATGGATAAAAGTAAAATTATTGAGAGTTTACAAGAGATTGTAAAACTTAAATTCGAAAATGAAGGGTCAGGTCATGATTATTGGCATATCGTGCGTGTTGTAAATAATGCTAAGACCATTGCTCATAAAGAAGGAGGCGATGTTTTTATAATCGAAATTGCCGCTTGGTGTCACGACATCGGAGACTATAAATTAGGAGATGATGAATCGGCAGAGCAACAAATTGACAGAATATTAGCGGGTTTAGGAATGGCCAATGACCTGATTAAAACCATTAATGAAATCGTGGATAGTGTTTCTTACAAAGGAGCACATGTCATAACTAATCCTTTAACATTAGAAGGAAAGATAGTTCAAGATGCAGATCGATTAGATGCGATAGGGGCAGTTGGAATAGCGAGATGTTTCTCTTATTCTGGTCATAAAGGAACACTCATGCATCATCCAGATCGTAAACCTGAATTACACGATGACTTTGAATCCTATAAAAATTCAGATGGCACGGCCATAATGCACTTTTATGAGAAGTTATTGTTGCTTAAAGATCGAATGCAAACTGAAACAGGTAAGGTGTTGGCGAAGCAAAGACATAGTTATATGGAGTCGTTTCTTGAGCAGTTCTACGCTGAATGGGAAGGGTAGAGGAGGTCGTTCATTTCGATAATTATCGAAATGAACTGTTAGTATTTAGATCGCTCACTCCGTTCGCTGTTAGAAATTAGTATTTAGCTTCTTCTAACTCTTAATACTGTTCTTTCTCGTTAGGGAAGTCCCCAGATTTAATGTCCTTAATATATGATCCAACTGCACCGTGAATCTCTTGATACAGATTGTGGTATTTACGAAGAAATCTTGGGTTGAATTCATTATTAATACCGAGCATGTCATGACTGACTAATACTTGTCCGTCAACACCTCCACCAGCACCAATCCCAATAACCGGGATAGTAATTTCTTTTGCAACTCTAGTTGCAAGGTCTGCTGGTATTTTTTCTAAGATCAGTGCAAAACATCCTGTTTCTTCCAGTAATTTTGCGTCTTCAATCAACTTCTCCGCTTCGTCTTGCTGCTTTGCGCGCACTATGTAAGTTCCAAATTTGTAAATAGATTGAGGAGTTAATCCTAAATGCCCCATAACAGGTATTCCAGCTGATAAAATTCGTTCAACAGATTCTATGATTTCTGAACCTCCTTCTAATTTTACAGAATGTGCACCAGACTCTTTCATGATCCGAATAGCTGAATTCAAAGCTTCAATCGAATTTCCTTGATAAGTTCCAAATGGTAAATCAACCACTACTAAAGCTCTTTTCACAGCTCTAATTACCGAAGAGGCATGGTAAATCATCTCGTTTAGCGTAATCGGAAGAGTAGTTTCATGTCCGGCCATTACGTTAGAAGCGGAATCACCAACTAGGATGACATCCATTCCTGCGTTATCAATGATTTTCGCCATTGAATAATCATAACCAGTTAACATGGAAATTTTCTCCCCACGCGCCTTCATTTCACTGAGTGTGTGGGTAGTTACTCTTTTTACATCATTATGTACAGACATCTCCTTAATATTCGTTCAACCAACAAGAGTTGAAATAATTGGACGGTAAAGCTACGAAAAGGGGATTACGTATTACGATTTAATGATAGTGCGTAATTTGATGGTTGATTTAAGATCGGAGTTGAGCAGATAATTCTGCAAGCCCTGGGAGCTTTTCAAGTTCCTGATCTTGAGGAAATTTAATTGTGTTTTTATTCAATTTTAAATCTTTAAATTTTCCAATTACGATTTTATCGCCTTCACAAATAAATGCAATTACTGAATTAGGGTCTGGCATAATGAAAATCTCTTCATCCGGGCTCTTTGTTTCAACGGAGGTCCAGCCAGGAAAGAAAGAGTACACCTCTTTTACTTTGGCTCTTTCTTCTTTTGAAGCGAACTCAATAGAGAATTTTTTTGGTCTTTTCTGTAAGATTTTATCGCAATTAAAAGTTCCAAAACGGGTAAGAGTGAAAGTCTGGAAGTTACCATCAGAGCTACGTAAGATTAATTGTGATGGTTCACTTAAACTGGTGAAACTCATATTAGAGTGCTCTTGAATTACGTTTTTTTCATTTTTCTTATTCTTTTCGGCAATCCGTTTCTGATCAGCCAAATAAATCTTCATTGCTTCTGTATGCGCTTTTTCATCAAACACTATTGTAGTAATTGCCGTCCTTGCATTTCCGTTCGTGTAAATAGTCAAAGCATAGGTTCCTATAGCAACGCCTCTTTCAATGTTGGTGCTGTCGGGAATAAGATACTTATCAGCCAATTGGGCATCTTTCTTATTAAACTTAAAGCTTGGGTGCTGATATCCACTAAACTCTCCGAATAACGCCAGCGCATCTGCGCCAACAATTCTGGTATGGTCTCCTGCTTTCTTGAGTTCAGGTTTTGTCAGCTTGGTAACTTCCTCAGGAATTTGAACGCTAGATGTATTTTCTGAAACCTCCGTTTTTACGCAAGGATTATCATTTTTCCATCCTTGATCGTTTAAGGAATATTGATCATATGTGCCATCAATTGAAGTGCTTTTAAACAACACTTGTATAGGCTTTTTAGGATCGATCTTATAATCGTCACCAGCTAATATTTCAAACATTCCAGCCGACTCTAAAAAGGAATCTTCTCCTTGATCTTTAATGTCCATTGGGATGCCGGCAAGAAAAATCTCATAAGGGGTGTAGAAATCTCTGAAACGAATCGTCATTTTTTCTGTAGCAGCCGTACCATCGTTATTTAATATGCTACTGGCTGGAACAACTAAAATAGAACCATCTGCAGTAACAACATCATTGTTAATGGTTGGGTCTATTGAGAATTCTTCAAAACTTACATCCTCAGATGGAAATGGGGCAGAAGTAAGCACCAATTCTGGTGAAGCTTCTTCAATTTGAGCAGATATTTCAGGAATGATTTGATCCGTAAGATTTTCTGCAGTTGGATTCGTTGCGTTTACAATTAGAATTGTGGCTACCGAGGCCACCGCAATTCCTCCCCCTGCAAGACCCCAAAACTTGCCAGTTTGATACCAAGGCACTTGGAGCTTGCCAACTGCTTTCATAACGTTGCTAAAATTCTTGTGCTTCAGAATGTCTGTATCACTTAAATCAGGCTTATCTATATTTAACTTAATCTTCTCCATGGCGTTCAAGCATTAAGGATTTTAATTTTTTAATAATCCGATGCATTCTAACTTTTGCATTGGATTCTGTAATTTCTAATATTTCCGAAACCTCCTTGAAGGGCCGTTTTTCGAAATATCTCATTTCAAGCAATTCAATTTCATCTAATGACAATTGAGAAATACCTTCTAATAACATTGGTAATCGCTCATCTTCTAACCCAGATCCTTCCTCTTCAAATTCATCAGCAATGTTGTGAAGATGATCTGTTTTAATATCCACTGTTCGATCATACTTTTTACTTCTGAACGAAAGATTCATTTCGTTTCTAGCAACCATATGTAGCCAGCTAGTGAAAGGAACTCCGCGGAACTGATATTTCTTAATATTCGTGATGGCCTTTACGAAAACTTGAGAAGTAACATCAGACGCATCTTGCTCGTTTCCAAGTCTTTTCAGAATAAATCTGAAGATCTGAACATAGTATTTATCATACAATGGAGCGAAAGCCTTGGGATCTTTTTGAGCAGCGCGTATTAGTAGCTCTTCCTGAGCTATCGCATCCTTCGTATGATGATAATGAGCGTTTGTTGCGTTCATTAATTTGTAGTTGTTGTTTTGTTGGCGTTACCAACGTAGTTGTTGTGATTCAATAATACATGCTGCATAATTGGTTACAAAACCGCATTAAAGTCCACATTTGCTGAGGATCATGCCCATTGTAGCCAGTTCTTTGTCAGTGCGTTGCAGCTTTATATTGTTTACCTTATTAGCTGAAAATGCGATATCAGTAAAATCAATTTTGTCTAATACCCCAACGTCTCCATTCAACATGAAGGCCACTACAGAGTATTTATTTTGTGTTTTTAAATACAGAATCAATTCTTTTAGTCCATTTGATCCTTTGTAATAGGAATATTCTTTTTCGGTTTTATCTATTATTAAAAGTTTCGTCACTATTAAGTTCTTTCCGTCTTGATCTCTAAATGTGAAGAGTCCCATTCTAGTTGAGGAGTCTTTCGTTTTTGAGACATAGTCAGATTGATTTCGATATTGATGCAAATGCATCCATCTGTTCATGTATTTATCATAAACGTTTGAATTTCTAATCGCTTCGTCCTCATCTGCAAGTACGTCTGAATAATAGGATAACCATTGCGCTTTTGGCATTTGCTGTTCTGGTGAAGACAGGTACATTCTTCTGAAACCAGTCCAAGCTCTTATTTTAGATTTAATAATTGAACGCTTGAATTGGTTCTCATCTCGATACATTTGTTTGTGAAACTTTAACCTTCTCCGATCCAGTTCTTTAATGTACTTGGAAGATCTCTTTTCGTAAGTTTTTAAGTCGCTTTCTCTAGACCCGTTAAACGCTCTGGGATGTGCTACAATAATATAGGTAGTATCCACTCCTTTAATCTGAATGGAGAAGAACTTTTTATGCGGAACATAACTTATCCTTAAATCATTGAATCGAACCGTAGTGGGGTTAAATAATTTTTTACCCACAAATTGCTTGTTAAACTCTTTTGTTGTGAAGTCAGACTGGTCAAGAACCCAATACATTCCTCGGAAAGCATCCATTTCTGGGAAATCTCCCATTGGACCATATTTATAGGTGCCAATGATGAAATGAATCTCATCTTTCTTTTTGTTTTTCTTGGTGAACTGGAGGTATAGATCGCAGGAGTTATTAAATTGATTATTTGTGTCAATTGGGTTGGTGAAATGATATTTTTTACTAATAAATCTAGCATCAAATGAAGTGGTGTCGAATCCTTCTTCGTATACTCTTTTATCAAAGAAGTCAGCATATTGTAAATAACCTAGTGAATGAAGTTTTACAGAAGAACCGGCCGTTCTAAATGTGGTGCCTGGATCTGGTATAGTATCGGTTATTTGCTCGTCTAATATGTCTTTTTCAGAGATATTAGAGTCAAAGCCTTCTAACTCGTCTTCTAGTATTTCTTCTACTACTGCTTCAGGAAATACTTGACGTATTTGATTTAATTCGTCTTCCGTTAAATCTGCATCAACCGAAAGGTATTTAAGGTTAATTCCCGATAATTTTTTCAGCGTTCCCGTTGGATTAACCAGTATGTTCTTCTCGATGTTTAAGGTTTCCAAATCGTATAGATTACCAATTTCCTCAGGAAGATCAGTTAAGTTATTGTCTCGAATGTCTAACTCCTCTAAGTACTTTAGTTTTCCAATATTGCTAGGAATCTCAATAATCTGATTAACGGGAAGACCTAGAGATTTTAAGTTATTTAATGATTGAAGTTTATCGATTGCATCGTTAACATCTAAATTCCTGTTTTTACTGATGCTTATATCCTCCAGGTGTTTAAGAAGGCCAATCTCTTTAGGCAAGTATTCGATATTGTTTCGGGTAAGTCTAAGTTTGCTAAGAATGGGCAATTCTTGCATTTGTTTGAAAGTGGTTTTTAAGTTTAGCTCTTCACAATCGATGACAATTAGCTCTTCCAAGAATGTCATGTCGGCAATTTCATTGGGCCAATTTTTTAAGGTAGAATTAGAGATGATCAGTGTATTCAGGTTACTGAAGTCGTAAATTTTCTTGATAATCTCCTTAAAATCTGCTGCTTTAGTAAGGTTGTTAGCGTGTAGAATTGTGATCTCTGCTAATTCTTCTTCGTTTTTTAACTGCTTCATTGATTTGTTGCTAGAACAATCAATGAACATTGATTTTTGAATGGCAGCGGATTGAGCCTCAACAACGTTCCATAGTTGAGGAATCCCAATTAATACCAGAAATAAAACTCTATAGAACAAAGACCAGTTTATTTGCATCTCAATAATAAATATTCGAATTAAAGTTACAATTATAGCATTTAGAGCGGGAATTCCGCAATTTCATTAATCATTGGGCAAATTTAATGCCTTAATCCTAGCGTTTAGTTTATCGACCTTTAATGTAAGGAATACTACCTTTTATAAACTCTACCTATAAGTTTAGTTCATGTTGATTACATTTGCTTTGAATTACGATTGCAATTATGAGAAAAAGATTGGCTTTATTATTTGGTTTCATGGGCTTGGTTACTGTTTTTATTACCTGTTCAACTGAATTCGAATTGAATATTCCTCAAGAAACTCCTGTACTTTATGGAATTTTAGATCAAACAGCAGATACTCAATGGATAAAATTGAATAAGTCATTTTTAGGTGATGGGAATAATTTCGAATATGCTGCAATAAATGATTGCACGGAGTATTCAAATGCACTAATCTCAGTAGAAGAAATAGGTGGTTTAAGTAGATCTTGGATGTTGAGTGAAACTTATGTTCCTGTAGCTTCAGGTTCTGGATTATTTTATACGGATTCTCAAAAAGTATATTATTTCGTTCCATCAGGTGGTTTAGATGCAACTGCTTCTTATAAAATCACAGCATCATTTGATGATGAAAAACCAGATTTGGAAGCGACTACAAAATTGATTGGTCCAGAATTTAAATTCAATGCATTATTTAACATTCTATTGTATTCAGGAGTTCAATTTGAAAGTGGAACCTCAATTACGAGCACAAGTTATCAAAATCTATCTGTTGAATGGAGAACGGGTGATGAAGGAAGACGTTATGATCTTACTATGCGACTTCACTATACGGAGTATGATATGGCCGGAACGCCTAGTGAAAAATACTTAGATTATTATCAAGGTGAAGTAACAACTACTGAAACAACGGGAAATATCTTACAAACTAGGACAATTAATGGGGAATCATTTTTCCAGTTTATTGGAACTCATCCAGATTTGGCAGATGTTTCTGATGTTGCGAAAAGAGTAACAGAGCATATTGAGTTCATCGTTACAGCTGCAGCCGATGAGTTAAATACGTACATCAATGTAAATCAACCTGTATCAGGAATTGTAACAGAAAGACCAACGTACACCAATGTGTCGAACGGTATAGGGATCTTCTCAGCACGATCTACAATTAGCCTAGTACGACCGGGTCCGGACACATTGAGGTTTAAGACAAACTCTATGGAGGAATTGTCGTTAGGTCAATATACTAATGGTTTGTTATTCTGTAGCGATTCTTTAGCATACACAACAGAGTCTTTTTATTGTCCTTAATCATAAGTCTTTCGGGGTTATTACAGAAGGATCGCCTTAGGGAAGATAAGTGCTAGTAATTTCTATTTATTTCAGCTTTTAGTGATTCGTTGCTTTTGATCACGAGTAGGAGGGCAACAAAAAAGCCGTCCCAAATTAATGGAACGGCTTAGAATATTATTCGCGCTGTGGTTACTTCACCATCACCTTATGCATTGAACCTTTATTGATTCTCATGCTATAAACTCCAGTTGCTAGGTTTTGTACCTGAATTGAGTTTCCTTGATTCTGAGCAACTAATTTTCCGTCTAGGCTAAACAATTCAATTAGCGTGTTTGAATCAGCTCCTTTTACGTTGATTACGTCCTGTGCAGGGTTAGGGTAAACTTGATAAACAACAGTTTCAACTTCATCAACCTCCACACCGTTTCCAGTGAGTTGAAGCGCGTCAATTAATAAGTTTATGCCAGGAGTACCTTCCGCGTACACGATAATGGTCATTGTGTCTGGCGCACTTGGTAAGTTTGTATTGATGCTGAAAGTTTGGTAAGAACCAGTTGTAGCATCAGATAATCCAAGAGCTAATATGTTACCTCCAATAGTAGATCCACTATTTCTAAATTCTATAAAGATAAAAGCGCTATCAATAGAATTAATTGGATTCCACTGGTAAGCTCCCTCAAAGTTCGTTGGCATTGATGTATATGGTACACCACCAATTACCTCATAATTCACATCCATTTGTCCATTTGTTAAAACTGGATTCACAGTGTCACCTGCGAAAGTAGATATTTGCATTTCTGCCGCAAAAGCTCCCGTGAAAGAATTAGTAGTTTTTGGAGTTGGAATAAATCCTAACGTAGCGGCAACAGCATTAAAAGAAACCCAACCGTTAGGGTCTTCAAAATCAACATCTGTCCAGTTTTCAAAACTATTGTTTGGCATATCTTCATTTGCACCGGCATCGTTAACTAGTTCAACCCAGTCAATTTGAAGCCAACTTCCATCAATTGAGAAATCTGCAAATGCATTACCACTTGCTGCTGCAAAAATAATAGAATCATGCAAGGCGCTAGTTACAGGAAGGTTAACTGTAGTCCATGTAGCTTGAGTTCCTGTGAAGTTCCATATGTTAAATGTTGGTATTCCTCCTGTTTGCACTAGAATCATCGTTGCTGAATCTCCTGGCATAATGTCGTACTTCACACGTACTGTTACCGAGTCGATATTCGCAGTGTGAGGCTGTCCACCTGACAGAGCATCAAGGTTACCATTTGCGATCCAACCGAGAACAGTATCTCCAGCGAATTCTTTTGTTTCTAGAAGTACGCTGTAAGTTAAATGCGCAGCATCTGTACTTTGAGTACAAGTAATTACTCCTGGGCTTTCCTGATTTGAAATGTCAAAATCATTTAAGTTTTTAGATAGATTAATTGTTGTCCAAGATTCAAAGTCTCCGTTATTTACAAGTCCAACTTGGGCGCTCCAAGTAAATGGAATAAATAGCATAATCGCTAAGTAAAAATGTTTCATATTTTAGGTTTTATTTATAATGTGAAGGCAAATTTAGTTGTTTTGCCTAAGTTTTACGATTTCCTCCTCTAGCTTAATGTTGCCTTCATACTTTACAGAGACTAATTCTCCCTTCTTAATCGTAAATAGATATTTTTCATTTACACCATCTTTATAAAAGACACGAGAATCTTGATACTCGCAGTTCATCGAATAAGCCCCTTCCGATAATATAATTGTGTCTGATTTGAAGTGGCCTTCCTGTTTTTCTCTTTGAAGTAAATAATCACCGAAGTCATAAGAGCCGCCCGTGTTGTCAAATAAAGGGATCCCGACATAGTCTGTGAACTCGGCATTGGTTATTTCAGTATGGATTTCAATTGCCATCTCTTCGGAAGTAAATGCGGTCGTTTCTTCAATTTCATGACCAAAAAACATATAGCCGATAATGATGGCAGCAACAATTCCAACAAAGTCAGCCATAAGACCTGCCTTCACAGCGTATCTGGTTTTCTTTATCCCAACCGATCCAAAATAAACCGCCAATACGTAAAATGTCGTTTCTGTAGATCCTTGAAGTACCGAGGTGAGTTTTCCTGTGAAACTATCTACATTAACTGCTTCGGGGCCCCAAGATTCAACCATCATTCCTCTTGCTCCACCGCCACTTAACGGTTTCATGATTGCCGTTGGTAAAGATTCGACAAATGCTGTGTCAAAACCAAAGAATGCAATTACCCACGATAAACCTTCTGTCAACCATCCCATAGCTCCTGATGCTGTAAATGCAGCTATTCCCACTAGCATTGCTATAAGATATGGGACGATCTTTATTGCAACGTTAAATCCGTCCTTTGCACCTTCAATGAAGGCTTCGTAAACGTTAACTTTTTTAATGATGGCAAGAGCTAAAAATCCAATGATTATAGTAAAAATCAATCCGCCTGACGCGATCTGAGAGAAAATAGCTAATCCTTCAGGTGTTAGGCTTGATAGATAGAAAATCATTCCAGCCATCAGTAAAGTACCGCCTCCGATATAAGCGATAATAACTCCTTTAAACAGGTTGATCTTTTGAATGATGGAGACCGTTATTAGTCCAGCAAGTGTGCTACAAAAAGTTGCGATTAAAATGGGAAGAAATATACTGGTCGGATCTGCCGATCCAGCGGATGTTCTTAAAGCCAAAATACTGACTGGGATTATTGTCAGACCAGATGTATTCAGAACCAAGAACATTATTTGCTCATTCGATGCCGTATCTTTTTTTGGATTCAATTCCTGAAGCTGGTCCATTGCTTTTAATCCTAAAGGAGTGGCTGCATTGTCTAAGCCAAGCATGTTGGCACAGAAGTTCATAACGATAGATCCACCTGCAGGATGATTTTTTGGAATACTAGGGAAAATACTTTTGAATAAAGGGCTTACAGCCCAAGAGAGGGCTTTAATGGCGCCACCTTTTTCGCCTATTTTCATTATCCCTAACCACAATGCTAATATACCGGTCAAACCTATGGATAATTCAAACCCAAGTTCTGCCCGCTCAAAGATTGAACCTACAATATCGCTAAAGACATTTTGATGGGCTGCAATTTCTTCAGTTGTAGCACCTAACACATCCGCATTTCCCTTTAAATAAAAACTATAGCAAAGCCTACATACTGCAACTATAAATGCAATTAAAAAAAACGCGATCCATATGTAATTGAGAACCATGTGCCGAAATTGCAAAAAGAAAAGCCTACAATGAACTAAAGATCAACAACTTTTACAGAAGTTTTTCAACAGTCGTAATCCATTTTCGCCTGATGTTTCTGGATGAAATTGAACCCCGTATAGCAATTTGGAAGGATGTTCCATAGCTTCGTTCGTACATATGGAGGAGGATGCAAGCAAATTCCAATCATCTGGAATCGATATAGCTTCACAATGATCTTGGTTAAAAATGAACTCCGAAATTCCTTCAAATAAAGGAGATTCCATTTCCTTAATCACCATTTGATCCGTTCTAGCTGGCTCGCAAGTTAGGGAAGAGGCTCCATATGTCATTCCCAAAATCTGGTGACCGAAGCAAACTCCTAGAACAGGATTAGTGTATTCTTTTAAAAAAGAGAATTGTTCAAGGTAAGGAGCAGTGTCAATTTCTGTAACTAAAATAGGAGCCCCGCTAATTATAATACCGCTGTACGCAGGTAGCGAAGACACTTTGAAATCTGAAAGCCGAACGATTGTACAATTTTGAGAAAAAGATTTTAGGGTACTCTCAAATAATGGGACCTTGGTACTGCCGCAATCAATAATTAAAATCTGAGACATTATTAAATCGTTTTGTCGATCCAGTTTACAACATCTGCATAAACTTCCTCTTTGTTAACTTCATTGAGCATTTCATGTCTTCCATCTTCGTAGAATTTGAGTTCTACATTAAGCTCAACTTGCTTCATAAGGTCAAATACTTTTTGAGTCCCTTTGCTCCAATCGCCTACTGGATCCATTGTTCCTGAGAATATATAATAAGGTACTTTGGCCATTTTCTGAACGCTTGAATACCTATTTATACTTAAGATTCCTTCTAGTAAGTCGGAGAAAAATTGAGCGGTAAAAATTTGCATGCAATAAGGGTCATTTATGTAATCATCAACAACTTTTTCGTCTCGGCTAAGCCAGTCTTTCTTGGTTCGTTTGGTTTCATATTTTTTATTGAAGTCACCAAACGCAAGATTGTCAAGAAGTTTCGATCTGTTTTTTCGACCCATTATCCCTTTGTTTAAACTGGCAACTACCTTGCCTGCTCGTCCAAGAAGCCCTGGGTCTCCAGCTGTTGCTGAAAGAATGTATCCGTCAACTTTGTCTTCACCAGAAAAACTAATAGACCTGGTAACAAAGGAGCCCATTGAATGGCCTAAAACAAATAAAGGAAGGTTATGCTCTTCTTTAATTAATTGTATCAACGCTCTTTGGTCTTGGACGACTTTATGCCATCCGTCACTCATCGAAAACAGTCCGACATTTTCCAAATCACCAGCAGTTTTACCATGTCCGCGCAAATCTGATGAATAAACGGTATAGCCTTGTGAATTGAGATGGCCTGCAAAATGATCGTATCTAGCTGCATGCTCACTCATGCCGTGAATAATAAGTACAACACCTTTTGGTGCTCCACATTTCCATTTGTAGCCAACCAAGTCGGCCTTATTATATCCTTGGAAATTAAAGTTTTCAAACATTTGATTGGGTGTGTTTGTTTTGAATTATTTCACGCATTGGTTTATTATATATCTTTCCTTCTAACCAGGAGATTACATCAAAAAACTGAGCGACACTTGGGTTTTGAGGCAGCTGAAGTAAATAGTCTAATTCCCTTTTAGTTTTTTCGAACATTTCCAAGTGCTT
This sequence comes from Parvicellaceae bacterium, assembly GCA_047639575.1. Taxonomy (GTDB): domain Bacteria; phylum Bacteroidota; class Bacteroidia; order Flavobacteriales_D; family Parvicellaceae; genus JBLIOB01. The sequence goes on along the minus strand of JBLIOB010000009.1, from coordinate 21,976 downwards.
GTCAACAGAAGCAAGCGTGAGTCCTTCTAATAAATTCACAACTTTTATATCCACATCATTAAGAGGTCTTATCTGTAATAAAAGTCGTTTAATAGAGTGGATTTGAGAATTTAAATATTCTAAATCACCTTTCTCATATTGAAGGAATAAGAAGAAAATATTACCGTAATAATATAGGTTATTCAGGCTTTCTTTCCTCTTTTTGTTATAGTCATTAATCAATTCGTTGATCCATCTTTGAGAAGCAGAAAAGTCATTCTGATAAAAAGTAACTTTTGCCAGATTAAAATAGAAAAAGTACCGATTAATATCGTTTAAATTATATTGGTCTAGGTTATCGTGAACCGAATCCAGAATTACCTGAGCTTTTTCAATATTCCCAGTCACAGCATAAATGCTCAACTCGTAACAAGACGTAAGTGTGAAAAATTCTCTTTCATAAGTTCTGTTCCCATAAAAAATTTCGTGAATTTTGGCTAGGGTAGCGGAGCTTTCGGTATACTGATGGCACATAGCCTGAGTAATCAGTATATTATTTAAGGCAATGAAATAGGTATGGTTAAAATCTTTAATTCCATCTGGAATATTCTCAATAAAGTCTACTACTTCTTTGTATAAGTCCAACGATTCTTCATGTCTCGAGATAAAGTAGCTGTATAAAGCTTTTAAATTCAGATAGTTGATAAAGCCATCATGATCCAATTCCTTTGAATTGACTCTTATAATGGCACTTTGGACTTCATTTAGACGATAAGATTCTAAGGTGGAAACATTTCTGGCATGAAGTAATAATTTGTAATAATGAAACTTCACTGTATTTGAATCCGAAAGGGATTTCAGAACAGTTTCGTTTTCTTGATGAAGCTCCGAAAGGCTTTCTAAGGAAGATTTCAAATATTTGCCTTCTTCTTTTAATAATTTTTCTTGCCAATGATTAAGGCGATATAATACCCAATTCAAACCGTGCTCTTTAGCGGAAGCTTTTGCTTTTAGAATTCTTCTAGAGCATTCGGAATACAATTTCTTAGAGTAGAGAATTTCTATTTCCGTAAGCTGATTTAATATTTGAGTTTGTGTATTGTAAGAAGAGTAATAGCTTCTGAGTGATTTAAGCACAAAATCATACAGTCTGTTCTTATTGACAGCAAAATGTTTTAGAAAAGCTTCATCTTTTACTTTTGACTTTACGATTTGCTCGTCATATTCATCCTGGCTTTCAATTATATCGAAAAGGGAGACAAGGTTTTGATTCTTTGGATTCGTTTTGGCTTGGACCTTAAAATGCCTCTTCTCGGTCTTGCTCATTGATTTAATCAAATCAAATATAGCGACATTCATAGGTTTGAATTGTTAATAATTGGTGTGTAAGTCTCTTTTCAGTTTAAATATAGAGTTATTCTTGAGTAATTAGAACTGTAATGCTGAAATCTTAATATTTGTTTTTAACAATTAAGAATCGTTATCTTTAGATAGCTCGAAAATAGTTATCTTGGAGAGCCCAAAACTTTATAGACCTATGTTTAGATTATTACGCCAATCAATCTTTTTACTCCTTTTCATCATTATTTCATCTTCTATTTCGGCTCAAGTTTTCTGGACGGAAGATTTTAATACTGGTCCTGGGGCGCAAGGAACTCCAGCCAACGGATATACTAGTCCAAATGGTGGTTGGGCTCAATCAAATTTAGGTTCTACAGGTGCTTTTCCTAATTCCTGGTACGTAAGCGATCAAGAATCAGGGGCAGGAGTTAACAACTGTGGAGCGGCAAGTCTAGGTAACCCAACTTTGCATGTAGGTAATATGGCAGGTTCGCCTGGAGGATTATGTCCTACAGGTGATTGTGGAGCGGCATATGATGCTTCTGCGGGAACAGAAACTATTGAGCGAATAGAATCTCCAATAATTGACTGTTCTGGTCAAACAACCATCACGCTTAGTTTTGATCATATAGGGTATGGTGAACCACCTTTTGATGGTGCAACGGTTTTATATAGCGATGACGCAGGCGCAACATGGAACCCAGTTGTTCTTGGAATTTTAACTTCTCAATGCTGTTGTTTATTGCCCGGATTTTGTACAAACCCAGCTGATCCTACGCCATGCACGGATGCGTTGTCTGGTCAAGGTTATTGGCAAAACTTATCATATGTGCTTCCCGCATCTTGTGATAACAATGCTACTGTTCAAATTGGATTTTTATGGGTGAATGACGGTAATAATGCAGGTTCTGATCCATCTTGTGCAATAGATGATGTAACGTTATCAGGAACCGCAACGACTTGTGACTTAAGTATAACCTCGGGAATTAACTCTGATGAAACGTGTTTAGGGGCTGCAGATGGCCAAATTGATGTCACTTTTACTGGAACTGATTTGTATAATATTACAATTGGTGCAACTACTTATTATTCAGGCGTTGGTGCTGGTGTTTATAACATCTCTCCATTGGCCGATGGAACTTATACAGTAACGGTAACAAGTACTACAGATCCCACTTGTACAGAAGATGTAATTGTTATTATCGCTCAAGGGCCAGCCTCCGGTGATGCAACAATAACTGCAGTTCCAGCAGTTTGTGAAAACGATCTAGCATTTAACTTGGTTGCCGCATCAGGTGGTGGAACATGGACAGGAACTGGTATTACCAATGGAACTTTAGGAACTTTTGATCCAGCGGTTGCAGGTGCTGGACCGCATACCATTACGTACACGATCACGGGAGCTTGTGGTGATGTAGATACGGAAGTAGTGACAGTAAATGCTGCAGATGACGCATCTTTTACATATGTTTCCGGTTCTTATTGTTTAACTGATCCTAACCCAACTCCTACTGTAACTGGAACCGGTGGAGGAACCTTTACCATCGATTTAGGAGGTTCTATTAACCCAATAACTGGTGAAATTAATATTGGAGCTTCTGGTGCCAATAGTTACACAGTAACATATACAACAACAGGTGCTTGTCCAGATATACAAACGTTTGGTGTTACATTAACTGCGGCAGCAGACGCTACTATTAACCTTCCAATCGGTCCTTATTGCGAAAGTGATGCAGCTGTAATATTTACAGCAGTAGATCTAGGTGGAACATGGACAGGAACAGGAATTACCAATGGTGCAACAGGGAATTTTGATCCTGCAGTTGCTACACCTGGAATATACCCTATTACTTATACGATAACAGGTACATGTGGAGATGTTGACGTTCAAAACGTAACTGTAAACGCTGATCAAGATGCTTCCTTTACCTATTTATCTGGATCATTTTGTTTAGCTGATCCAAATCCATTCCCGACTTTAGGTGCTGGTGCAACTGCTGGTGGAACATATACGATTGATTTAGCGGGAACCATAGATGCAGTTACTGGAGAAATTGATATCGCATCTTCTGGAGCCAACGCTTATGTTGTTACTTATACTACACCAGGGCCTTGTGCTGATGTTCAAACATTTAATGTGACGCTTACTGCAAGTGCAGATGCTACTATTACTACTACATCAGCTGTGTGCGCAAATGCTGCACCATTTAATTTAACTGCTGCCTCAGGTGGTGGAACTTGGTCAGGAACTGGTATTACAGATGCTGTTAATGGGACCTTTGATCCTTCTATTCCTGTTGGACCAACAGTTACAATTACCTATACTATAACTGGTTCTTGTGGAGCAGTTGATACCGAAGTAATTACAATTAACCCAGCTGACGATGCAACGTTCAGTTATAGCTCACCTTCTTATTGTCTAAGTGATCCAAATCCATTCGCTACTGTAGGTGGAACCGGTGGTGGAGTCTATACGATAGATAATTCAGGAACGATCAATGCAGCAAATGGTCAGGTAGATCTTGTGGGATCAGGTGCAGGAAATTTCATTATCACTTATACCACTTTAGGTGCATGTCCAGATACAAATACATTCTCCATGGCGGTCTCAGCTTCTTTTGACGCAACTATTACAGCTGCAGGTCCATTTTGCACAAATGATCCAGCGGTCAACTTAGTAGCAGTTGATCCCGGTGGAACTTGGACTGGAACCGGAATCACCAGTGGAGCTTTAGGAACATTTGATCCGGCTACTGCAGGAGCAGGTTCGTTTGTTATTACTTATGATAGCACTGGTTCTTGCGGATCAGCTGATACCGAAACCATAATTGTGAATGCTTCGGACGATGCTTCATTCTCTTATTCTAGTGCAACATTTTGTGATAGCGATCCAGATCCATCAGCAACGATTTCAGGTACATTTGGTGGGTTATTTACTATCTCTGCTGGAGGATCTATTAACAGTACGACTGGTGTTGTTGACTTAGGAACTTCCGGAGTTGGAACATATACTGTTACCTATACCACAACTGGTGTATGTCCAGATTCTCAGACTTTTGGCGTTACCGTTACATCTTGTGTAAGCCCAGGAGCTAGCTTTACCGCTTCTGATGCGCTGATCTGCGAAGGTGATTGTATCACTTTCACTGAATTATCTTCTGGTCCACCAACAGGTTGGTTATGGACCTTCCCAGGCGGAACTCCAGCATCAGCATCTACACAAGATCCAGGTATTGTTTGTTTCAATATCCCAGGTACACATGATGTGCAGTTAATCGTAACCAATGCTTTTGGTTCTGATACGACTACAGTTTCAGTACAAGTCAACGCTACTCCAGTGGTTTCTGCAGGTGGTGATGAAAATATTATCATCGGTGAATCGATCGATCTAACTGCAATTGGAACAGGTGGTACTTATACATGGACCGATCCAACTACGTTAAGTTGTGCAATTTGTCAGACCACTACAGCCTCGCCAACAGTAACAACTGGATACTTGGTTACTTTAACTGATTCAGCTGGATGTACCGCATCAGATTCAATTACAGTTAATGTTACTTACATTGAGTCAGTTGGCGTACCAAGCGCATTCTCACCAAATGGTGATGGAAATAATGATGTACTATATGTCAAAGGCGCAGGGTTTGCAACCATTGACTTTAAGGTGTACAATAGGTATGGACAGTTAATGTTTGAAACTCAAGATCAGTCAATTGGCTGGGATGGTACATTCAATAGTAAAGGGCTCAATCCAGGAACTTTTGCATATATTTTAGAATATACTTTTATAGGCACAGTGGGCGGAACATTAAGTGGAACAACAACCTTAATAAAATAAATAGAGATGAAAAGAATTATAACAGCAGTAATCGCAATTACATTCTTAGGGTCTTTTTATGGGCAACAAGATATTCACGTAAGTAACTTCTTTGCAAGCCAGAATTGGTTAAACCCGGCCTCAGCTGGTTTTTTCGAAGGTGATGTAAGGTTTTATGGTGATTATAGAAGTCAATGGACTAAAATAAGCCCGAACGCCTTTAAAACCACTTCTATTTCAGTTGATGGACGGATCTTGGACAAAAATCTTAAGAACGGATTTTTAGCCAGCGCCATAAATTTCTATAACGATGTTACTGGTGACGGTTTCATGAAAACAAATAACGTAAGTGCTAACATTAATTACGCCCTGGAAATCGATCAATACAACAGGATTGCGTTAGGCCTTAATTTTGGTTTGCTAAGTAGGAGTTTAACCTTTGCCAATTTTCAATGGGATAATCAATGGAACGGAGATACATTCGATACTTCTGTAAGTTCGGGTGAATCAGGATTGAATGCTAGTTTTTCTAAACTTGACCTTGGTGCAGGCATGTATTATTATGGGATGCCAAGTGATAATGTAAGAGTATATTGTGGAGTAGGGTTGATGCATTTAACAAAACCGAATGTGAGTTTGTATTCAGGTGAAGATAATCTATATATGAAAGTTAACATTAACGGTGGTGCGAACATTTCTCTTCCTTTAAAGAAAATGGTTTTTATGCCGAATTTCATGGTAATGCTGCAAGGTCCAAACAAAGTTTTGAATGTTGGTACAGATGTTAAATACATTCTGAAAGAACCTTCTCACTTTACAGCTTTTTACGATGAAACTTCATTTGCTCTTGGCGCTTATTATCGTGCTGGAGATGCTCTTTTTGGAACGCTAAGGTTCTCCATGAAAGGGGTTTCACTAGGGATAAGTTACGATATGACATTAAGTGATCTATCCAAAGCGAATAACGGTTTTGGAGCAGTTGAAATGATGCTGATGTATAGATTGTCTCTTGGAGGTGGTGGTTACGGTAAGGCAAGTTTCTAAATTCTGTCAAATAGGGGTAGGGTAAATTAAATTTTCACCCAAATCAGGCAGATATCATCTGTTTGTTCTAAGCCGCCTTGCCATTTATAAATCGTATTCATCGACTAACTTGGGTCGAACTTCCGAAGGGTAAGATTTATTCAACTTTTTCAAATACAAATACCTCGTTTATGTTAATTTTCGTGAGGTAGAGCCGGTCGGCTTTAATTCCACCTTCAAAATAAGCCTTGGTTGGCTCCATTGCGTCTTTGATTCCGTCCTGCAAAGGGGTGATTAATAAGATTGAATCTTGAAGCGCATAACTAGCTAGAACAGGTCTTAGTAAAGTTGGTTTGTTTTTCGCAAGATTTAGAATCTCTTTGGCTGGTTTCTCTGAATTTATTTGGTATAATCTACCATTTGGAAGAAAGTAGAAATACATTTCCGATTTTATCGCGCCCGATTTACTGTCAGACTTAATTCTAGATTCAGCTTCACTGATACTTCCGTAAATGATATTGGTTTTCTTATACAGGCCGGATAATTTTTCTTTCGATTTACCAACGTGAATTGTGCCGTCTTTCTTTTCAGGGGGCTGAGCCACTAGAGTTCCAAGTGTGAAGATTGATAATATGGTAAAAATCCAAATCTTCACTACTCGATAATTATATAGTTCTTGCTAGAAGCATCTATTCTAGCACCTGCGTCACCAACTTGTTGAACATTGCTGAACATAATTTGAGTACCTGCTGGGGCTGATTGAATTGCGGCCATTGCCTTTTCACCAAAGCATCCACCTTGAATTTCGAACATTTGGACACTGGTTCCACCGTTCATTAACAAGATCATTTTAAATGAAGCAAGGACTCCATTTTTCACGTCCAAGCACTCAATTTCTGGATTTACTTTTACATTACCTGCATCCCAGGTGCCATTATAAGCATACTGGAATGTATCATCTTGAGCGAAAGAACTGCTCGTTACAAATAATATTGAAATGGAGATGCATGCTACTTTGAGCATCATTCCTAAAAGTGGGGTGTTTTTCGTCATAATTTTTTTACTAAAACAAATTTCATACCAGGGTAGATAATTTTAACACCTTGATCGTTTAGACCAATGATATTAATAAACTCTAAATGTGATCCAGAACCTAGTTTTTCTAAAATTTGATAATTCTCACCAGAAAAGCAAGCGGAATCGTTTTTAATCCACCCCCAATTTCCTTTTTCGTCTTCTACAATAACTTCAAATTGAGTGATCGCACCTAAATTTGGCTCTAAGCATTTGTCGGTAAGGTATGTCCTCAGTGAGACAGCGCCATTCTCTAATCCGTTAAATCGAACTACGGCATGTCGCATATCCTTTTCTTTTTGAATTTTAATGGTGCCATTATGCTGAGAAAAACCAACAGAACATATTGAAGAGAGTAGGGCCACTAAGAATATTTTCATTCTATAAACTTGTTAAACATAAGGTCCAATTCAAGCTTTTTTCTATACTCAGATTTAACGTCAATCCAGATCTTAGTTGCATTTGCTTCTCCACTATACCGGAATACTTTATTATCAGAAATTGAACCAGTCTCAATGTACAAAATTCCATCGTTAAGCTCGTATTTCCCAGCTTCTTCTGCAAGTTTAGTAGGTTCTTTTAAAAGTATTTTCATCACTTTTTTTGGCTTTCCAACTGATCGAAAGAAGTACGCGGACCCTTGTGAAGTCACATAGAAATAATAGCGTGTTTGTTTGTAAGTGATTGAATTCCCAACGCGAATTTGATCTGAAACCCAATCTGAATAAAACAAACCGTTAATATGGCGTAATGGGGCTTTTGATGGCGTTGAAGAAGTCGTATTCTTCGCTACAATCGAGTCGGTTCCGGAAGTGTCTGATTTACCAATTGTAATAGTGCCACTAGTTTGGCTAATGGCAGCGCTGAGCACTGTAATGGAGAGTAACGTAAGTAAAGTTCTTTTCATTTGGCCTGGTAAAGATAAACGTTAAAAACCTGTTCCTATCCGTAAGTCGGATTGAAACAGGCAATGCCACACTTAACTTGACTCAAGTGTAACGGGCATACTGAACGAAAGCTCCCCACCAGTTTGCAAATGCAAACTTTATATAATGTGCTTTAGACATTAAATGGCTTTCGTTCAGAGCCAGCTAGTTTTTATTGCTAAAAACTAGATTTGGTCTTTTCTTACATGGTCTCTCGATTAAAGCAAGGAAGCAAAAAACCAAGAGATATAGTTAGAAAAAACAGGGTCTAAACCTTAAATATTAATTTGTCTTCTAAGTTCTTCAGGAGACATGCTTCTTCCGTCTAGCATTTTTAGCTTGAACGTATGTCTTTTTTCACCCTCTGGGATACTTTTTACATATTCAGAGTTCACGTAACCAACTCTTCCAGTTGGAGTTACGCCAACGAACACGTTGTCTTCACTAGGATCCCATTTTAGTTTGTCAAATTCGGTGCTGGCTATGTTATAAACTGAATTTCTACTTCTTTCAATTAGTTGTATATGACTTAAAAGAACTGGCTCTGATCGTTCATCAACAAATTTCGCCATTACTTTTTGTCCTTTTGGTCTAGCTGGAATTGTACAATCTGCATTCCAGATTCCGAACGTAAAAACTGCAAAAACTCTTGCAATTTTGGTTCTGGTGCTAACTCTTTCTTTTGGTTTTCCATCTTCACCACCTCCGTTGAAACCTGTTTCAGATCTATACTGGGCAACTAGTATTGCCTGTTCAGCTCGAGCTTTTTCCCATTCCGAAAGTTTCGACTGGTAAAGCGCTTTCTTTTCCTTTTCAAGTTTTGTCCTTTTTTGAAGTTGTTGATTATATTTTTCAAATTTGGAATTGAAAATTTGCATGGCTTGAGTATAGCTTGCGCCTTCAAAAACTGGATACACATCGAAGTTTCTCACATCACTTCCATTCGTAAGTTTAAGGTTGTAAATCTTGCCTTTCTCCTTTTCAGTGACTTCTGCTTCTGGCCAATTGATCGAGTACACATCTGGTGTAAAAGATTTGTCTGATGAAGGAACCTCGAATTTCACATTTTCATATACCGTTAATTCAGGGAATTGTTTTGCATCAACATCTAAGTCAAACTTGTTGTTGTTTGGATTGATTTTATTTGGTTTAGACGGTTCCTTTTTAGTCCATTGTCCAACAGATTTTTGAGAAACTTGATGTTCGCCAAGTTTTACGTCTGTTTCATCAGCCAATACGTCAATTTTGCTTTGGCTTTTTACTAATTCTGGCTTCTTCATGATCTCGTCCATTGAAAGATTATCTGCTAACCCGTCTTCTGGTTCTTGAATCACGATTTTATCTTTACCAATATAGTCCCACTTCTCGTTTCCTTCATCCAGGTTATAAAGATTAAATACTGGGCTTGGATTATTAGACTGCATGCGCACTTCAAGCGGCTGTTCCGGTTTGATGTAAACAGGGGTTCCATTTTGATATCCTTGAATTTCCAGCATTCCAGCCGACTCAAAGTTGTAGGTTGTTCCGGCCGAATCGTATGTCATTGGAATACCGCTAAACAAGATGTCTAATTGATCGTGAAATTCACGGTACCTTATTTCGATATCTCCAGAAACTTCATCACCATTCACATCAATAAAAGCATGCTGTGGGATGTTCAATTCTGATCCTGTTGTATGAGTTATGGTTCCACCTTCATCCGCATTAACAACATATGAAGCGTATTTAACATCTTGCTCTTCTAATAAAGAAGTGACGCAAGGAGTATCTTCGTTGTATGCGATTGGATCTTCGAATGGTCCATTATTAGTAAGGACCTGATCTTTTAAAGGATCTTCTTCACTAAGCATAATTGTGGCTAGGGTAGTGGTAACAACAATTGCAATTCCTGCTACTGTGGTTCCGAACCATCCTGTTTTATAAAAAGGCGGCTTTCCTCCTATGATTCCTGGGGGTGTGGCACCTGAGAGTACGTTTTGAAAATCTTTTCTTGTGGCGATTTCCGCTGATGTAATAGGCTCTCTGTCAATGTTAATCTTTCTCTCTTCCATGATTATTATTCCATTCGGAATTGTTTTTGAAGTTTCTTGAGAATCCGATAGGCTCTAACTTTCGCGTTATTTTCGGTCATATCTAATATTTCACCGATTTCTTTATAGGAACGTTTTTCGAAATACCTCATTTCTATGAGTTGAAGATCTTTGTCGGGTAGGTCACCAATTAATTCAATAACCTGTTCCCTGAGTTCTTCGTTTCGGTCCTCGTCTAGTTCTTCTATGATGTCGTAGACTTGGGTCGTTTCTATGTTAACTGTTCTTGATTTGTTACTCTCTTTAAAGGATTGATATACTTCGCTCTTTGCTATTCTATATAGCCAAGATGCAAAAGGCACTCCTCTAAACTGATATTTATGAATGTTAGTTAGTGCTTTCATAAACACCTGAGATGTAACGTCAAAAGCTAAATCTTTGTCGTCCATACGCTGATGTATATATCTAAAGATCTGTTCGTGATACTTATTATACAAGTATTCAAACTTTGCGGGATTGGTTTTTGAGGCCTCAACATATGAGTTCTCTTCCAAAAGCTGATCTTTTGTCTTATGATACCTACTCTGTGTCTGCATGTACTCCGAAGAATTTAGGGTTAACATTTACACTCCTTTCTATTGATTTCGTCTTTATAACATCAATCAACTAAAAAGTAACACGTCTAGTGACAAAAAAAATGTCTCCAACGAGGTAACTGGTTTTAATACAAGTGATTATCGTGAAATTGGGGGCTGAAAAACTATTGAAATTTGGCGGTATTAATAGAAAGCTACGTTCTATACGTGAAAACCTGTGGTTTTGTTGCGCTATTCCTTCATTTTTTTCGAAGACACCATACTAACATGGATCTTTGTTCGTCTACAACTACCGTTTTTAGCGGTTGCACTCTGATTAAACCAAAATCTGATTCTACTTTTTCAATCATACTTTTGTTTAGTAGGTATCTGGTACTTCCATCCAATAGTTGATGCGTTCCATTTTTTATTTCTTGTGCTTTTCCTTCCATTCCAATATCTGTGGTCATACGAATGAAAATAACACCACCGGGTATCAAGCATTGAATCATCTTACTAATCTGAAAATAAAATTCAGAATGACTTTTTACAAAATGAAGAACTGCGTTTGAAATAATTAGATCGAAACTGTCTAAAGGACTCTCGTAATCTTCAATACTTACATTTTTGAAGTTAGAAGCAAATTGTGGCCATTTTTCTTGACAAGAATGAATACTATTGGAATTCGAGTCAATACATTCAATGTCAAATCCATTTTCTAAGAAAAATAATGCATTCCTTCCGCTGCCGGATCCGACATCCAAAACTTTGATATCATTTCTGTAGTTCGCTGAAATTAAATGCGCTAGCAAATAGATATCCAATGATTTAATTAATTCTAAGTTGAAATTGGTACTCATTGATAAATTTAAAAATGCTTAAATGAACTTTTTTACGTTAGAGAAGTACTATTATATTAGATTGTTAAAGTAAAAAGAATATTACATTTAGAAAGTGCAAAGACTATTAGATAGACAACAAATTAGATCCTTAGGCGGATTAGAGTTTCTCGCGAAACAAGCTGTGGAAGGTTTCATTACTGGGATGCACAAAAGTCCATTTCATGGTTTTTCAGTAGAATTTGCTGAGCACAGAGCCTACAATCAAGGGGAATCAACCAAGCATATTGATTGGAAATTATATGCTAGAACGGACAAGTTGTATGTAAAGCGTTATGAGGAAGAAACCAACTTACGATGTCAGTTAGTGATTGATGCTTCTAGTTCCATGTACTTTCCTGATCGTGAATCTTGGAATAAGATTAATTTTTCGGCACATGCTGCGGCCACCTTGGGGTATTTATTTAGAAAACAACGAGACGCTGTTGGATTGAGTTTCTTCTCAGATAAATTAGAATTACATACTCCTGCCAAAAATAGTATGACTCATCATAGGTTCATTTACAATGAACTGGAGAAAATGCTCTATGACTACGAGCCCGGTTCTGCCAAGAAAACTTCAGTAGCAGAAAACTTACACGTGATCGCAGAGAATATTGGGAGACGGAGTTTAGTTTGCATATTCAGTGATATGCTAAGTGGGGAGGATACCGATGAGATATTTTCTGCACTGCAACATTTGAGGCATGCTAAACATGAAGTAATAATATTTCATGTAAGAGATGAAGCGAAGGAAGTGAATCTAAATTTTGAGAACAGGCCTTATACCTTTGTAGATATGGAGTCTGGTGAAGAGATTAAGCTTAATCCCAACCAATATAGAGAAGCGTTCCATAAGCTAGCTGATTCTAAGAAAAAGGCGCTAAAATTGAAATGCGGGCACTACATGATCGATTTTGTAGACTGTGACATTAATGGTGGGTACGACCATATTCTGCTGCAATATTTGATCAAGCGTCAGAAGATGATGTAATCCCTAAGTTCAAATTATGAGTTGGACTTATAAAAAACATCCAGTTCTGCTATTCTTGCTGATTTTTCCGATTCCGATAAAAAAGAATACGTAAAAGAGTTCTTGGCCAATTCATAGAGTTCTTTTTTCGACAACCCTAATGCCTCTTGCGTGTCTTCATAGTTTTTATTGACTTGCCCTCCGAAATAGGCTGGGTCGTCAGAATTGATGGTTGGCTTTAGTCCAAGTTCCATCATTTTCTTTAAGGGATGATCTTTTAAATCAGCTACCACTTGAAGTGCGGTGTTTGATAATGGGCAAACCGTTAAAGCAAGATCTCTTTTTATAATTTCGTCAACTAGTAATTGATCTTGTAGACAATTATTTCCATGATCAATACGAACTATTTTTAAAATGTCTAGCGCTTCCCAAACATAGTCAGCATCACCTTCTTCTCCAGCATGTGCAACCGGAATGTATCCTTCTTTTACCGATGCTTCAAAAACATTTTTAAACTTAACTGGGGGATTTCCTTTTTCTGAAGAGTCTAATCCGACAGCCTTAATTTTATCTTTAAAAGGGATCGATTGCGCTAATGTTTCAAAGGCACTTTCTTCAGAAAGATGCCTTAGATAGCTCATTATTAGAAGGGCTGAAACCCCCAGGTTTGTTTTTGCATCTTCGATAGCTTTGTGGATTCCATTAATTACCGTTTCAAACTTAACTCCTCTTTCCGTATGAGTCTGAGGATCGAACATGATCTCCGTATGGCGTACGTTTTGGTCTGCGCACTTTTGCAGATAACTATAGGTTAAATCATAGAAATCTATTTCATTGATTAATACGCCAGCTCCTTGGTAATAGATGTCTAAAAAGTCTTGTAGACAGTCAAAAGAATAGGCTTTTTTAAGTTCTTCTATCGATTCATATTTAAGAGCGATATTATTTCTTTGGGCAATTTCAAACATTAATTCTGGCTCAAATGTGCCCTCAATGTGCAAGTGAAGTTCTGCTTTTGGTAGGTTTTGAATAAAGTCTTTCATGTTATCGTTCTTTCGAGTAATTAAAGGGTAATATTTCATTCTTAAAACAGTAGCATTATCATCTTATGCTAATAATTTGAGGACGAAGGTAATAGAAATGCTTTTTAAAAGCACCTTAGTGATTGGATTCTGAATAAAGTAATTCCCCAGGAAAATTAAGTATATTTAGGAAGTAGAAATTCTGACCTCTCTTACTTAATGAATAAAGATCCATTTGATTTTGAATACGTGAATGTTGTTATTGAAGCGACAGAATCAACGCCATTCATAAATCTCAGCAAAGAAAAAGGAACCGTTGTTATTCATGGACGTTCAATAACTGAAGATAGCGTCAAGTTTTACTGGAGTCTTAGTCGCTGGTTGCAAGAGTATGGATTAGCTCCGCAAAAGAAAACTACGGTTGTCCTCGCGCTTGAATATATTAATAGTGGCTCTAGTGTAATGATTTCTAGAATGATATCAACCTTAAGTACAATGGTCGGATTGGATTCGTTGGTTCATATAGAGTGGTATTTTGAAACTGGAGATGACGAAATGAAAACACAAGGAGCATATTACCAAGAAATTGTTCGCTGCACCATCAGCATGCACGAAGTTCCTGATTTAAAAACTTTAAATTTTAACTAACACACTTAGCCGTTATGGATGAGGACATTGATTTAATATTACCAGCTACCAAAAAACACCATCTATTGATTGCCTTATGGCAGATGGATAAGTTGAAATAAAAGGTAATTGCGTTCCAGAGGATGCGTTAGAATTTTTTGTGCCAGTTAAGAAATGGTTGGAGGAGTTTGGAAGAACAAGTCATCCTAAAATTAACTTATCCATAGATTTACATTATTTTAATACCTCAACTTCCCGAATCTTATTAAACTTGTTTCGAGTAGCTCTTGGACTTCAAGAAGAAGGAAAGATTGTTGAGGTAATTTGGATATATGACTTTGATGATGATATCAAAGAGGCAGGTGAAGATTACCAAACAATTTTACGTGATTTCATTTATGCTACTTCAACTAAAAGTGAACTCAAAACTTATTTTTTGAGTTTACAAACTAAGATCTCGTTGGGTGTTTTTCCTTTAAAACCACCGTGAGGTCTATTAAAGTTTTAAAACTGTTCCCAATCACTCATTTTTTTATGGAGATCAACATCGTCTTTATACTCTAAGAGCTGTTTCTATTTCTCCAATGAATAATCTAATTGGTCAGATTAATGATGCTCGACTAAGCCTCAATTCTAGTCTTAAGATCCTGAAGGCTGCTCTTAATTGATTTTATTTCCTTGAAAATGTCTTGGATTAAGGGTCTATTTGCACGGTTGCCTCCTTTGTTAAATTCGAACCAACTCCAAGAGAGGTTTTTAAAATCACTATTACAAACTGGAAGTTTCTCACTGTATTTATCCAAAAATGGTAATATTTGGTTTTGCATTAAAGATTTTAATTCAGTCTTCACGTTGATTCCATTTTCAGCTCTTTGTCTTAAGTCCTTGGATATTTTATAGATGTTACTATTCCAGAGATTTATAATTGGAATTAGTTCTTGGTTTTCGCTCTGAGGAAATGAAAATTGATTTGCCGTTTGGTTTTGGTTAAAAGAAAAACCATTGTGAGCAGGGTTCTCTTCATTTGCAATAGAATCTAAGGCATTTTGAATTGATAAATCCCTTGCTTCTTTTTTACGCAATCTTTCATTTTCTTTTTCAAGGGCTTTTTTCATCGCCCGAATTCTTGATTTTACCTGATCGCCTTGAGCTTCTTGGCTTTCAAGTTCAGTGATTTTCAAGTTCATTATTTCGGTAGAATCTCTCAGCATTTGAGATTCGTTTTTAGCCTCATTGGACGCGAGTAGTAGTTCTTTTTTAGCATCCATTCGCTTGCGAAGCGTTAATAAAATCGCTTCATATTTACCTTTAAAGTTTTGGTTTGTTGACAGGTCAGAGTACAATTCCAAATATCCTACTCGCTCTTGATCCGACATTTTCATATAAGAGTCAGTGAATGATTGTAGATGCTGATTCTCCACTTTCGCTTCCTCCAGTTCAAGGTTGTTAACTGATATGTTATGATTTACAACTAAGGTTAAAGTCCCTAAAATCAAGGTGCCTATTACGAATTTTAACAATGTAATATATCCTTGCTTCTTCTGTTGCGATTTCGATAATTCGAATTTGGTTTTCTCCAGATCTAACTTTTGTTGTTCAATAGAATTTTCAGACATGAATTGGGCAGTTTGTTTAAGATGATTAGCGTTAAACTACAGATTTTTCCTTTGGGGGAGAGATTCGGCTTTGATATTTATAACTGATTTAAATCAGTTGAATTCAAATGACAGTTAATCATTTATGTGTAGGCACGAAATGTTTCTTTTTCTTTCTATTACCATAGCGATTTCGCCCGAGATAAAAGTTTCCTGGTTCATTGAATCCGATTCCTTCAAACTCACATTTATAGATTTCTTTTAAGCTAGGAGACACCAGTCCATGAGCATATTCAATTGAGCTTCCCCAGAAAAGGCCGCGGACTATTATTTCATTTGTTGTGTGATAGTAGCCACGACTGTCTTTTCTAATTTCATCAAAAAATAAATTCTTGAATTTTCGTCCTCGTTTGTCAATGAAACTAAACCCTTTTTCCGTTTTTACAATTGCTTACAGTAACGAATACAGTTGTCAATGATGTTTTGGCCAAACTGCGTTTTAATAAAGTTTAGATTTCCTAAGTCAGATTCTATTATCTTTTAAAGTATAAATAAGAAGGACAAGCGAAGAGATTAAGATCAATTTAGGTTTGGAGTTACGAGCTCGTCAACAATGGTGATCCCTTTCCACTTACTACCAAATTTCGATCAGTTCATTGTTGGCTGTAGTTTGAGTTTTCCCTCTGTTGGTTCCACGAAAGGGCTTGTAGACGAATCAATTGTTTCAAGTTCAAGGCCAGAAGTCCATTGCTATTATCAGAATAAATTACATGTTGCACAATTTCCCTTTGCTGATTCTTCTTGTGATCCGATTTTAGATAACATTGAAAATGTCATGTTGGTCTTTAAAGTATATCCGAACCCATCCGATAGGTTATTTCAAATTGAATATTCATCTGGATTAAAAATTGATCGTTACAGATATAGTGGGTAACGTTGTTAAATCTGTAAATCTAAATTCCAAAGAGGGTAGAGCAAGTCTTGATCTATCAGATCAAAATTCTGGAATTTATTTTTGTTCGCTGGTAAATGGTTCTAAGAAATTCGCTTCTATTAAGTTGGTTTTGACAAAGTAATATTTGACCTCAAACTTTTCAACATCTTAAAGCCCTACTAATCTTTAGCATTGTTGTATATTAGACCTACACTCAACCAATATGAAGAAAATATACCTATTACTAGCTTTGGCGCTAATAAGTGGTTCAGTATGTCTGGGCCAAATAACATTAACTGGAACTGCGAACAATCCGTATGTTGGGATGACAAATTCCTATTATAGTTTTGATGCGTTGACCATAGGACATGGGCCGGATGGAGCAAGCCAAACATTCGATTATTCGGCCGTAGTTGGTTCTGGACCGACCTTGTCAACGTTTGTTGACGCGTCTACACTATCTGTTTCAACTGATTATCCTTCAGCCAACATAGGAGTTACCGAAGCTTCTGGTTTTGAGGGTTATTATGTAACCAACAGTACTGAGTATTCAATTGCAGGGATTTACAGCGCTGGTGCTATCCAAGATATTTATACAGATCAACGCGAATTAATGAAATTTCCAATCACATATTTGGATGTTTTCAATGAGACATTTTCTGGAACTCAAGAACAATTCGCTTCGGGAGTCACTTGGAATAGAGGAGGCACTATAAATATTACCGCGACTGCTTTTGGCGATCTAATTCTTCCGTATGGAACGGTTTCGAATACTTTAAAAATTACTGTTGTTACCGACTACACTGATACATGGATGACAACTACCGTAAATTATGTTGATTCGCTGGTTCTATGGTATAACACCGGAGCTCAGAATTATATATGCTCTTGGGATCATTTTTACTTTAACGGAACCCTTTCCGCAGGATCTGGTTTTTATGCAGATCAATCAATGGTGGGATTGTTAGATGATTTTACTCCTCGATATAGCGTAAGTGTGTACCCAAACCCCGTTACAAGTGGAGATGTGAATCTTTTTGTTGAAAGTGATCAAAGTGAATTGATATCGGCTTCGATTTATGATATTTCTGGCAAATTGCTAAAGCAGATGACCAATTTAAATGATGGCCTTAATGCACTGTCAGTGAATAATTTATCATCAGGACTTTACGCCATAAGGTTTAGTGTAGAGGGTAAGGCTATCAGGACAGAAAAGCTAGTGATTAAGTAAGTCTGAACCAGAAGCTATTAAACAAAACTTCATGAAATATATTCTGTGACTTCTATCTGTACTTTAGGTTTTGTTGAACTCAACCTTGGGTAGCTAAAGTATTTCGATATAAGTATAAGCTCATAAAGGTTATGAGTAAACATACAGAAAAAGGAGTAAGAGATGCCCTGCCAGGTTCAGATTCGCCTAAAACGTTAATTTCAAGAACCAATCGAGAGGTTCCAGGGTTTAGAGAGCATTTTTCAAAGTTTGAGCAACAGATGGTAATTGTAGGTTATTCAAGTAGCACCTAGTTTAACTATTCGCGTGCTGTAGCCAAGGTTAGTTTGCATTTTAAGAAGTCTTTATTGAATCTAGACTCCGATGAAGTGAATCCGTTTTTTGTTTGAAGTAGCCAAGGAGAAAACGGCAAGTAGCACGTATTTTAAACATACCGTTTATGGTCTTTGGTTCTTTTTCAGGTTGTATGATCTAGAAGATAGAGTGTTACGATTACCCACAATAAGTAATGATCGGAAGGTTCCTATTTACTGCCCACAAGAGCGGGTACAGAGGTGTAGTGTCCAAAATCAAGAAAACCCAATGAAAACACGATCTTTAACCTATTTACCACAAGCATACAAGTTGAAAACAACTCCATGAACTCAAATCGAAGGGAATATATAAGAATAGTTTTCAAAAATAAGACCAGTAGTTCTCCAAAAAATCATTGAATAGCCATAGAGCAAACACCCTGCACCGAAAGCTGAGTGCAACACCAACCATAATGAACTACAGCCTTGCTGTAGCTCATTAGTGCTTAATTGTTGGATGCTGTTTTTATGATTTCAAAATAGTATGCTTTGGTTCTATTATTTTGATTCAACTCGTCACTTGTTTCTTTTTTTAAATATTTATTTAAGAATAGCAAAATATACCGGTAGGTGTATTCAAAACATTTCTTAGGTTTAGATTTCCCACAATAATCCTGATTTATTAGTGCCATGTCGGAGAAGTTTTGGTGGGTCGTATTGTATAGAGTCAGTTCATAAAAGTCAGCGTTTGAATTTTTAGAAAATCGTAGCTTTCTTCGATTGTAATAACTTAATAAGCTGTCAATTACATTTTGGCCGCCTTGCATTTCAATTTCGGCTTTCTTTGGGTCTGAATAATCAGCATTTATATAAAGAAATGGTTGTGTAATCGAATCGTTCCATCCGTCTCCATAGAGTATGCCGTTAATGTTGATTCCAGCCTTAATTCTGGTGTCCGCGGAACAAATTTCTGCAGAAGTAGCTCCTCCCCCTGAATAACCAATACAAGCAATATTATTTAAGTCAATTGAATTCAAATGATCTTTATCCAATGTGTTAGCTAGTTCATTAAGGATTGAAAGAATATCATCTTTCTGAATTTTGATGTAGGTATTCAGTCTAGTTTTAAATTCTTCATTAAGAAAATCATCCGATTCCATTTTTAGCGTATCCATAGACATTAATTCTATCTTTTTCCCATCAGGAAAAGTAGGGGTTGAGTTGAAGAAAGTATGGCCAACATTGATTACATAATAACCATGACTAGCTAGTTCTTCTGCTAATGTCAGGTTCATTAAATAGGAACCTCCAAACCCAGGAGATAAAATAACTACAGGGTATTTTTCATTAATTATGGCTGGCTTGATAGGTTTGTTTATGCAATGAATATATTTGATTTTCTTCCCATAAGGGGAATCTAATTGATTCATGCATTCGTCTGTTTTGAATGAAGGAAAAAATGCCTGAATTCCAACTCGTCTATAGTCTTTTGTATTCTTAGTTAGTGTCTCGGACCTATTCTTGTCAATAATAAAATATGATTTCGTTCCAACTGAATATTCTCCAGTTATCGGCAGTGATTTCCCCGCAATGGCAATTTTCGCAACCATGCCAAGAAGCAATATTTGTATAAGATATTTCATTTTTCTAATTCCAACCAACGGTTTGGTAGGTTGGGCTCTGTGCTTTAGGTCTTGTGGTTAGTTACATCTAGTCTGTTCTGCTGTAAAGGATGTTAATTAAAACACCATTTGATGAACTTTGTAAGATCAGAAATGAATTATCAATTCTGATAATTTTATTACAATACTGATGATCCAAACGAATTGAAGTTTTCCTTGGTTTTTCGTGGCGAAAACAAATGCTTTCTTTTTTTAATTTGTATCGATATTTCCAAATTCGGTCATCTCCGGGAAGTTTAAACATGAACTCCCCTCGATTACTAAAACTGACGGGGGTTGAATTACTATATTTTACTATGGAATCGGCCTCAGCATAGTAATTCATTTGATGTTCCCATTTGTTTTCTGTTAAGACCTTTTTTTGTTTTCTTTCAATACTAATTTCACTCGATTTTATTATTGAATCTGAAGTCTGAGATGAGGCAGTCCACGTCAATAAAATTGTTGCGATTATTGTAAGTGTCTTTTTATTCATCATTTGTATTGACCACAAGTTTGGAATAAAGATAGTACCTCCTGAGGTAACGACCGTGTGTTGCCGAAGCTTTAGCGCAGGTGCAAGGGTATTAGCTTTATTTGTTGTATACAGTTAATCCTTTCTATAGTAAAAAGCCATTTTATGTTTGGTCAATTTAATTAATTCTAATTTAAAAGCAGTGTCTATTGATTCGACCAAAATAGCTTTTCCGCCATCAGTTAATTGCCAATTTGAACCAGATTGATCTATTGAAAGTCCCATTGGCTCAAGGAGGAAATTGAAACGACCATTTTTTGAAAAATTATATGCGGTTTGGATTGTGTGCCATGGCACTTCATGGTTTCGTTTCAAACTAGTTAATGTAATGATGTCTCCATCTTTATATTCGGTAGCATCTTCGATTGAAAAAAGCCAATTACTTTTTGTTAAAAATTTCATCTTTATTTCCTGAGAATAGACAAGGCCTGTAAAAGATAAAAGAACAATTAAAACAACAATTTGTGCTTTCATATATTGTATACACCCGTTTGGAATAAAGATAGTGCTCTTGAGCTTGCGAGAGGCATTAGCTTTATTTCTTGTGTGTGCCCAGCATGGGCATCTTTCCTTATAAATATAGGGATTAATCTAGAGCGTGCAAGTCCCTTATGGGCAGGTGTAACGGCTTGAACCATTAGTAAGTCGAAAGCTGGTTTACCGTGAGGTATGCAGTGAAGGTTATTTGCGATTGAATAAAGAACAAATACCGACTACAAAAGTCTGAACTGACCCTTCGGCAAGAGGTCAGGATAAACCAAGCAGGAACCGCATAAGAGGCATAGTTGATTGGGTAAGCAAGCACATCTTTGTAAAGCCCAACTAATACAAACAGTACAGTTGTGTAGCTCACGTAATATTAGACAGAAGGACATTTGCCTTACCTGGGGAGGTCTCCATAGTCACGAGTTGATATAGCAGAGAAGTCAGCAGAGGTCATAGTAGCTGTATAAAGTAGGGAAGGACTGAGCGATAGTCTTTACGAAATTGAATAGGGAGTACTTTCTACGTTACGGATAGTTTTCCAGTAGAGTTATAGCCCTTTATGAAAGTAGAGAATAGCTTCAACCTGTGTAAAGAGCGGTTGTTGAGATGATTATCGAACCGCCAAGTACGAGACTCGCTTGGTTTATCCTGAGCCTGACGAAGGACCTGTGGTGTGAGAGGCGCAGTCCGTCAGTTAGTTCTGGCGGACCCGTCTACTCGACTAGCTGTAGTTTGTGTTATACTATTCTTTCTTCATTCCCTAAAGAGATTAAGTAGAGACCGTACTCTGCTGTGATTCATGTTCCTTTACCCAATTCGGATTTTCTTGAGCATATTTATATCCACCCCTGGAAGTAGGAATACCATATTTAGATTCTAATTTTTGAATAGACGGTTCACTCGCAAATATGATTTTCAAGAATCCTTTAAATGCTTTCATTTTATTGGAAAATGTTGGTTTTAATTCTGGAGAATT
>JBLIOB010000008.1:0-39308 GCA_047639575.1 Parvicellaceae bacterium | reverse complement strand
TAGAGATCCCAATAATGCACTTTTACCAAACTGGAAACATATTCCAGTAGGATACCATGGAAGAGCTTCTTCAATCATTAATTCTGGAACTCCGATACATAGACCTAAAGGTCAGCAAAAACCAAGTGAGGACGAACCGCCAGTGTTCGGACCTTGTAGATTATTAGATTTCGAACTTGAAATGGCGTTTATCACTTTAGAAGGAAAGCCGCTAGGCGATTCGATCTCAACTTCAGAAGCAAGTGATTACATATTCGGAATGTGTCTTTTTAATGATTGGTCAGCCAGAGATATTCAAAAATGGGAGTACGTCCCTTTAGGTCCGTTTTTAGCAAAAAACTTTGCGTCTTCTATGTCACCATGGATTGTTACACTAGATGCTCTTGAACCATTCAAGGTTGATGGACCAGTTCAAGATCCTAAAGTTTTACCTTACTTAGAATATGAAGGACAACATCATCTTTCAATTAATCTTGAAGTTGGGATTAAACCTGAAAATGTTGAAGAGTCAATCGTTTGCAACTCTAACTACCGCCACATGTACTGGAACATGGCGCAACAATTAGCGCATCATACTTCAAATGGATGTGATATTCATGCTGGTGACACCTTAGCATCAGGTACCATTTCAGGTCCTGAAGAAGGGCAATATGGATCAATGCTTGAAATTAGCTGGAAAGGCACAAAACCATTTTCAATGAAAGATGGATCTGAGCGAAGGTTTATTCAAGATGGAGACACGGTGAACATGCGTGGATACGCAGAAAAAGATGGAACGAGAGTCGGTTTTGGAGAAGTGACTACGAAAGTATTGCCAGCTAAATAATAACAAAATCTGGCTATCTTTATTTGTGAGTTTTGGAAATAGATATAGAAAAGGAAAATAAAGAAATCTTAAACGCTTATCGGGGGTTACTCAGATCAGTTAAAGTAGATCGGTCAAAAGAGGACACTAAATTTATTCGAAAAGCATTTGATGTTGCTGTGGATGCGCATAAAGATATGCGTAGAAAATCTGGCGAACCCTATATTTTCCA
Organism: Parvicellaceae bacterium; assembly: GCA_047639575.1. Lineage (GTDB taxonomy): Bacteria > Bacteroidota > Bacteroidia > Flavobacteriales_D > Parvicellaceae > JBLIOB01. The sequence goes on along the minus strand of JBLIOB010000008.1, from coordinate 38,271 downwards.
TCCTATCGCTGTTGCTAGGATTTGTGCCGAAGAAATTGGTTTAGGACCAAAAGCCATCGCCTGTGCATTACTTCATGATACAGTTGAAGACACTGACATTACTTTAGACGATGTTGAAAACATGTTTGGGGAGCAATGTCGCAAGATCATTAATGGCTTAACCAAGATTTCTGGTGTTTTTGACCTACATACATCGCAGCAAGCAGAAAATTTCAAAAAAATGATTTTGACATTGCCCGAGGATATTCGGGTGATCTTAATCAAGCTTGCCGATCGCCTTCATAATATGAGAACGCTGGATTCAATGCGGAAGGATAAGCAACTTAAAATTGCTTCAGAAACTCATTTTCTTTATGCTCCTCTAGCACACCGACTTGGATTATATGCTATTAAAACAGAGCTAGAAGATTTATCGTTAAAATATACGGAGCCAATTGCTTACCAGGATATAAACACGAAGCTTACTAAGACCAAAGACATTAGGGCAAGATTTATTAGAAAATTTAGCTCTCCAATTAAAAGGGCTTTAGATGATGTAAATTTTGTTGTTGAAATTAAGGGTAGAGAAAAATCGATTTTTTCCATTTGGAATAAAATGCAGAAAAAGGCAATCAATTTTGAAGAAGTATATGACATCTTCGCCATTCGGGTTATTATAGACACCCCTGAGGGTACTGAAAAAGCTGATTGCTGGAAAGCATACTCCATCGTTACAGATAACTATAAGCCAAATCCAGAACGATTGCGGGACTGGATTTCTCATCCTAAGCAAAACGGTTACGAATCCCTACACACTACCGTTATGAGCCCTACTGGTAAATGGGTAGAGGTTCAAATTCGTACAAAGCGGATGGATGAAATAGCCGAAAAGGGGCTTGCAGCTCATTGGAAATACAAATCTGCCAATGAGAAAGATGGAATGCTTGACAATTGGATAGATAAGATTAGAGTCTTATTAGAAAACCGAGATGCAGACGCATTAGAGTTTATAGACGATTTTAAACTAGCACTATTTGCAGAAGAGATTTTTATTTTCACTCCAAATGGTGATTTAAGAAGGCTTCCAGCAAAAGCAACCGCACTTGATTTCGCGTTTGAAATTCACTCGCAAGTTGGTGTTAAATGCATTGGAGCCAAAGTAAATCACAAATTAGTCCCGTTGAGCTATGAACTAAAAAGCGGTGATCAAGTTGAAATTATAACTTCTGAAAAGCAATCTCCGAAAGAAGATTGGCTGAACTATGTTGTTACCTCTAAAGCGAAATCTAAAATTAAATCTTCTCTTAAAGAAGAGAGAAAAGAAGCTTCAATGGGAGGTAGAGAGATTCTAGAGCGAAAGCTTAAATCTCTTAAAGTGGTTTTTGATGAAAGCAATCTGAATGAACTTATCAATTTTTATGATTTCAAAGAGCATACAGAGATGTATTTCCAAATCGCAAATGGAAAATTGGATTTATCTCGTATCAAGGAAATTATCGTCAAAGGAGGGCGATTGAAAAATGGATCCATTACAGAATCAATCAAAGGCGGTTTTTCTTCATTGGTAAGGAAATTCAAAAAGAAAACAGAAGAGTTAATTATAGGCGAAGATGACAAGTTTGACTACAAATTTGCGCCATGTTGCAACCCAATTCCTGGAGATGATGTATTTGGTTTTATTACGATTAATGACGGAATAAAAATTCATAGAAATAAATGTCCTAATGCAAGTCAATTAATGGCTAATTACGCATATAGGACAATTAGAGTTCGATGGCGTGGTCAGGAGTATGACGAATTCTTAACTGGAATGGTATTTACTGGTATCGATGATATTGGTGTTGTTAATAATATCACTGGAATTATCTCGGCAGATTTAAATGTCAATATGAAGTCAATTTCATTTGATTCGAACGATGGCATTTTTGAAGGTCGTGTTATGGCTTATGTTAGAGATACAGAACACCTTGATAATTTGATGAACCAGCTGATTGATGTAGAAGGGATAAAAACGATTGAACGAATCGATAGCGAAGAATAGTTATTAATGAAATTGTTGATAACAAGTCAAGAATTCTAACCTCTTCATCCTTCATTATTGCTTAATTTCGATGCTTAATACGTGACCATGACCGAGGAAACGGTACAAGACAAAGTTGAATCTCTTTTCGCAGAATATCTGAACGAAAAAGGACACCGGAAAACCCCAGAGCGATTCGCAATCCTCAAGGAGATTTACACCTACAACGGACATTTCGACATTGAGACCCTTTACGTTAAAATGAAGGATCAAAACTATCGCGTTTCAAGAGCTACTCTCTATAACACAATTGAGCTATTATTAGATTGTAAATTAGTTACAAAACATCAGTTTGGTAGTAACCTTGCATATTTCGAAAAATCTTACGCCTCTAAGCAACATGATCACATTATTTGTACTGACACAGGAGAAGTAATAGAGTTCTGCGATCCTAGAATTCAAAGTATAAAAGATACCTTGGAAACACTATTTGATATAAACATATCCCATCATTCTTTGTACATCTATGCAACCAAGAATGAATCAAAAAAATAATTATGGCATTAGAATTTAATTATCAAATACAAGATCAAGTTGCTACTCTCAAACTTTCAGGAAAAATTATGGAGATTGGAGATACAGACGAGCTGCTAAGTACAATCGACAAATTAACATTTGAAGGCACTATAAATTTTATTCTTGACTTAAATAAACTGAGCTACATTAATAGTTCCGGGTTAAATTCTTTGATCAATATTTTAACCAAATCAAGAAATGCAGGAGGAGATACAATTCTTTGTTCAGTAAATGACAAGATTTCGAAGCTCTTTTTAATTACAAAACTAAATACGCTTTTCACAATAACTGAGCATGAAAATGAAGCTCATAAGTTATTTAGCGAAAAACTCAAAGTATGATGGGAGCAGATGTTCTTTTAGGACTCCAGTGGGGAGACGAAGGTAAAGGGAAAGTTGTTGATGTGCTAACACCACAATACGACATAATTGCAAGATTCCAAGGTGGACCGAATGCTGGTCATACATTGGAGTTTAATGATGTTAAACATGTACTTCATACTATACCATCAGGTATCTTTCGGGAGAACACAATGAACTTGATCGGAAACGGTGTAGTAATTGACCCTGTAATATTTAAAAAGGAAGTTGATAGCCTGAAAAAATTCGGAATTCAAGTAAATGACATTTTACTTATTTCGAAAAAAGCTCATTTAATTCTTCCTACTCATCGAATCCTTGATGCTGCTTCGGAACATGCTAAAGGGAAAGAAAAAATTGGGTCTACTCTAAAAGGAATCGGTCCAACATACATGGACAAAACTGGCAGAAATGGACTTCGAGTTGGAGATTTATTTGCCAAGAATTTCAAAGAAAAATATGATGCCTTAGTGGTTAAGCATAAAGCGATGTTGGCAAGATTTGATTTTGAATACGATCTTTCAGAATATGAACGATCATGGTTCGAAGGAGTTGAAACGTTAATGCAAGTGCCTGCAATAGACAGTGAACATTATGTGAATAATGCACTTAAGTCTGGTAAAAAAGTACTTGCAGAGGGCGCTCAAGGAACTTTACTTGATATTGATTTCGGCTCTTACCCATTCGTAACTTCATCTAACACAATTACTGCTGGAACGTGCACAGGTTTGGGAATACCACCAAATAAAATTAATGAGGTAATTGGAATTTTTAAAGCCTACTGTACCAGAGTTGGTAGCGGACCTTTCCCAACAGAATTATTGGACGATGTTGGAGAAGAAATGCGACAAGAAGGTAGAGAATTTGGAGCAACTACTGGTAGACCAAGAAGATGTGGTTGGATCGATCTTCCTGCATTAAAATATGCGATCATGATCAATGGAGTAACGAAGCTTTCTATGATGAAAGCCGATATCCTAAGCATTTTCGAGACAATTCAAGTATGTACTCATTACGAATATCAAGGTGAGCAAATTGACTATCTCCCTTATGACATGGAAGATGGTAGCTTAAAACCGATCTATAAGGAGCTTGCAGGATGGAAAGGTGTTGACTTAACTGGAATGGCAGAGCTCTCTGAACTACCTCAACAATTAAACGATTATATCGAGTATTTAGAGAAAGAATTAGAAACTCCTATCACTATTGTATCGGTTGGCCCTAACAGAAACCAAACAATTATGAGAGAACAGGTTCTTGCTTAAGCAATATTCTTGTATAATATTCGTATAGTGTGTGCCATGGCACAACTGGAAAAAAATATCTTAAAGACCATTTTCATTTTTATGACGATGGTCTTTTCATTTTCTGGATATACCCAAGTATCTGGACAAGTCGGAATTAAGAAATCCGATAGAATTCAAATTGTCAATGCAGACCGATTAATCAAAAAGAAGAATTCAACTGCTCAAAAATTCATAGGGAATGTGCAACTGGTGCATCAAGATGTAATCCTTTATTGCGACAGTGCTTTTCTTTTCTTGGACTCCAACAACCTTCAAGCATTCGGAAATGTAAGAATATTACAAGGTGATTCTTTATCACTTATTGGTGATTCTTTGCACTACGTTGGATCGCTCAAATTGGCTACAATGCGAGGAAATGTAAAGATGGATGATCGTGATATGCATTTGGAAACCCCTTCTTTAAAATACAACCTTAAAGATTCAGTTGGACGATATACGGAAGGCGCAATAATTACGAGTAAAAAAAATCAAAATGTATTAACCAGTAACGTTGGACTCTATTATTCAAATGGACAGACATTAGAATTCAGAGACTCAGTAAAATTGGTCAACCCACAATACGAAATGACCTCTGACACCTTAACATACAACACGGTTACAGAGAAGGCCTTTTTCTCCGGAGAAACTTTTATCATTTCTGATTCTAACGTAATATATACTGAAAACGGATGGTATGACACCAAAAACGACCGCGCTTCATTCAGAAAGAACTCTTATATAATTTCTGATGGACAAAAACTGCAAGGTGATAGTTTATACTATGATCGAAACATGGGAATAGGAGAAGTTTTTAGGAACATGCAAATCACCGACACCGCCAATAACATAATAATTCGTGGTCATTATGGGTGGCACGATGAACATTTGAATAGATCATTAATTACGGACAGCCTATTATTAATCCAAGTCTTCGATGATGATTCCTTATTTCTACATTCAGATACCGCCCTAATTGTTCAAGATTCGCTTGGAAATAAAAATATTCATGCGTTTCATCACGTTAAGTTTTTCAAGAAAGACATGCAAGGTGCATCCGATTCCCTTGTCTTTAATCAGTCTGACTCCACTATAAAAATGTACATATACCCAGTATTATGGTCTGAAGGAAATCAACTTAGTGCTGATTTTATAAGTATTAAAACAGACTCTAGTTCCATAGAGTCAATGAAACTAGATCAAAACGCATTTTTAATTTCTGAAGCTGACACTGTCGGGTATAATCAAATTAAAGGGAGAATAATGGATGCTTATTTTTCTAAAAATCAGCTTTCTAAATTAGACGTGTTCGGTAATGCACAAAGTGTCTATTATGTTGGGGAAGAGGGAAAGAAAATGACTGGACTAAATCATACTGTTTGTAGTAACATGACTTTGAAAATAAAAGACAACACAGTTGATCGCATCACTTTTAGAGATCAGCCTGACGCAGTTTTATATCCAATTCATAAAATTAATCCTAAAGTTAAAATCCTCCAAGGATTTAAATGGGAAGCTGAGTTACGGCCTGAAAAAATTGAAGACATTTATACGTGGTAACAACCGAGCAGCAATTAAAATATGTTTATTGGATTGTCTTGGCTTTAGTAACCATTACATTTTTATCTGGGATTAATCTTCCAGTACTAGGTGTAGACGCCAGTCAATACGCGTCTATAAGTATGGAAATGCTTGAAAACGGAAACTACCTTGAGGTATTTCATCGTGGAAGAGATTATTTAGACAAACCGCCTTTATTGTTTTGGCTGTCTTCCTTTTCATTTAGCATTTTTGGAATCGAGAATTGGGCTTACCGACTGCCATCTATCTTGTTTATCTACTTAGGAATTTATTCAACCTTGCGACTAGGTAGGCTACTTTATAATAAGACTACAGGGTATGTTGCGGCAATTATTTTTGCCACAACACAGTCTATATTTATTATAAGCCATGATGTTAGAACTGATACCATACTGGTTGGTGCAGCCATATTTTCTGTCTGGGGAATAGTTGCATTTTTAGAAAATGGCAAATTCAAACATCTTATTCTTGGATTCATTGGGGTCGGATTAGCTATGTTAGTCAAAGGTCCCATTGGCCTTATGGTACCTGTTTTAGCCATCGGTACTCACATCTTAATTAAAAGGCAGTGGAGCAATTTATTTCGTTGGGAATGGCTAGTTGGTATAGTTATTACAGCCATTGTAATTAGTCCTATGATATATGGACTCTATTCTCAGTTTGATGCACAACCAGAGAAACTAACTTCTTTATCAAGTGGAAAAGTAGTAGAAGGAATCAGCGGCCTTAACTTTTACTTTTGGGAGCAAAGTTTTGGGAGATTAACCGGTGAAAGTGAATGGGACAATGGAGCGCCTTGGCATTTTTTCTTAGGTATTTTCTCGTGGTCATATCTACCTTGGACATTCATAGCTGCTATGGCACTTATTTACAAGGTTAGAACTTCATTCAAGGCAATTAAAGTCAGTGAATTCTATACAATTGGGGCGATATTTCTGCCTTTTATTGCTTTATCGTTTTCCAAATTTCAGCTGGATCATTATATCTATATTATTTATCCATTTATTGCCATTTTAGCTGGTAATTACCTAAATCAGTTAGCGCAAAAATCTAAAGGAAAATTCCTGATATGGATCCAAATAGGGATTATGTTAATATTATTCACCGCAATTATCCTAATTGGCCAATTTGTCTTCGTTAACAACAACATTCTATATTATTTAACTTTAGGAGTAATCATCGTTTTCATAGTGGCCCTAATTACCAAGAGAAGGCAGCTACATATTGTAATTCTTGCATCCGCCATTGCAGCCTGCATGCTTAACATTTATTTAAAAACACATTTCTTTCCTAACCTGGCAGAATACGATGCTCAACTTGTAGCAACAAGGTATGTTGAGGAAGCAAATATTCCCAAAGAAAAACAGCACGTGATTGGAATTTCTCCTCATAGTTTTGATTTTCACAGCAGACATATGACTTCTCCTGTCTACAATTTCACCAACTTAAAAACGAGTGATCTAGAAGGTTCCAGCATTTTATTCTCAGATAAACATTACCGTTACTATGAGGTGGAAAAAATGCCATGTAAAAAAGCGTACAAAATTGCATTTCACTCGCCTACTCGTCTTAACATGCGCTTCTTGAATCCTGAAACTAGAGATGAATCATTAGAATACATCTATTTAGTTTTCTTTTAGAAGTATTTATTAAGCCACGTCTTCGAAGCTTCTTCTTTCCAATTCTGGATGTAGTCTGACTTCGATTGAATCAGATTATTATAAAACGTGGAATCCGAGGATAACTCTGCTTTTTCAATAGCAGAATCCAAATCGTTCAGATGAAATATTTTGGTAGCTCCTTCTATTTCAAATGCCAACAACATTCTATTCGTCAAATCTAGATCGAGCTCTTGCTCTAATTCTTTTATCAATCTCACTTGCCCATCTTGTGCTTTTCCGCACATACTAGGCTCATCTGTAAAGGCAGCGACTCTTATAAATTGATTGTTAAGAATATCTATCGAGCCTTGAACGGGTATTTTATGACTTTCCCATTCACCTAGAAATACTTCCGCCAGTTCGTAGATCACCTTTTGCTGCTCTTCTGTGAACGCATTTTTAGATTGATACATCCAAACCTTGGACTGATCGGGCAATATATTAAAGTGAACTTCCATATTATAAGTTTGCTGCGCTAGCAATCATTTCTGCGATGTCCAATACCTGCACAGAATCTTCTTTTTCAAAGTTCTTCAGACCATCTGTCATCATCGTATTACAAAAAGGACAACCAGTTGCAATAAAATCCGGTTTGGTTTCTAATGCTTCCTCTGTCCGTTCTACGTTAATTTCTTTATCTCCTTTTTCCGCTTCCTTAAACATTTGAGCGCCACCAGCGCCACAACATAATCCTTTCGTTTTACATCGCTTCATCTCGACAAGCTCAGCATCCAATTTCATTAAAATATCTCTTGGTGCTTCATAAATATCATTGGCTCTGCCAAGATAGCAAGGATCATGAAAAGTAATTTTTTTCCCTTTGAATGGGGCATCTCCAGAAACCTTAAGCTTACCTGACTGAATAAGGTCTTGAATTAACTGAGTATGGTGAACGACTTCAAAATCACCACCTAATTCCGGGTACTCGTTTTTGAGTGTATTAAAACAGTGAGGACATGCAGTCACTATCTTCTTTACTTCATATCCATTAAGTACTTGAATGTTCTGAAAAGCCTGCATTTGAAATAAAAACTCATTTCCAGCTCTTTTCGCAGGATCTCCAGTACAAGATTCTTCCGTACCTAAAACTGCATATTTAACCCCGCAATTGTGAAGGATTTTAATGACTGCCTTTGTTATTTTCTTTGCTCTATCGTCAAAGCTACCAGCGCAGCCCACCCAAAACAAGACGTCTGCAGTTTCGCCTTTAGCTAAAAGCTCTTGCATAGTGGGTACCTTAATTTGTTCCGTCATTTAATACTTCTTTATTCTTCACTGGCCCAGTTAAGTCGATCTGTTGGAGAAAATTGCCAAGGTGCTCCGTTATTTTCAATGTTCGTGAACATAGTGGTCAATTCGCTTGGCGACTTTGCTTCCTCCATCACTAAATACCTTCTCAAATCAATAATTATTGATAATGGATCAATGTTCACTGGACACTCTTCTACACAAGCGTTACAGGATGTACATGCCCAAACTTCTTCTTCAGTAATATAATCTCCAAGCAATGATTTTCCATCGTCATGATCTTTACCGTGCTTTCTTTTGTTTCTACCTACCTCTTCCAATCGATCACGAGTATCCATCATTATTTTTCTAGGAGAAAGCATCTTGCCTGTTTGATTAGCTGGGCATGATGAAGTACATCGTCCACACTCAGTACATGTGTATGCATTCAACAAATTCACCCAATTCAAATCTGTCACATCTTTTGCTCCAAATCGTGCAGGAGCAACCTCTTGAGCCGCTGGATCTGGAGTTGCATATGGATCAGCGGTTGGATCAAACATCATTTCAACTTCCTTTTTAACTGACTCCATGTTGGAAAATGCTCCTTTTGGGTTCAGGTTAGAATAAAACACATTTGGGAAGGCTAAAAGGATATGAAAATGTTTTGATATTGGCAGATAGTTTAAAAAGACAAAAACCATACAAATATGTCCCCACCAACCAATATTCTCCACCAAATGAAGAGATTCAGTACTCATTGAACCAAAGAATGCTGGTCCGATAATACTTGAAATGGTAAAACCGTATGAAGCACCAGACTCTCTTAAGTGAATGACCTCATCGGCTCCATTCATCATGAAAATAAAGCAGATCAGCAAGATCTCAAAATACAAAATTAAATTACCATCTAGCTTAGGCCAGCCTGTCATCTCTGACATGACCAATCTGGGCACTTTTATCAAGTTTCTCCGAATTAAGAAAATCAACGTTGCTAAAAAAGCAAGTACTGAAAGCACTTCAATAATGTCAATTGCCAATGTATAAATACTTCCAATTTTACCCGCAAATGCACGGTGTGAGCCAGTAATTCCGTCTACAAAAATCTCCACTAACTCGATTTGAGTAATTACAAAGGCCACATAGATACATAGGTGCAGTATGGCTGGAATTGGCCTTTTGAACATTTTCTTTTGCCCAAGCGCTACTAAAATTGTGATTTTTATTCTCTGGCCTAAATTACCTTTACGATCAACATCAATTCCTAAATTGATATTCTTTCTAATTCGTAGAGCGTTGAATGCAAACAAACCGAACCCGAAGGTGGCTAAAACACAAAACACAATTCCACTAATTGCCATACCTGCTACTAAATTTAATTTGGAGTTTAATTTTATCTGTATTTATCCAGAATAGAATCATCATGAGCAAATTTTCTCAATGCTTTTTCATCTCTTTTAGACATTGGACCAAGCCCTGTATCTTTACTACCAAATACCGCGAACTGAAGATATCTGTTTGGATGAGCTTGAATATTTTCAACTAGTTGTGTTGCTTGGTCAACCATTACATTTACGTTATTATATAACGTACTATCATTCAATAATTTATTCAAGGTTCCATTATCGTTGTTAATTGCTTGCAACACAATATTGGCTTGAGTAAACGCCAATTTTGCCTGATTGACAGTACCTATCAGATCCACCTGTTTTAACGAGTCAGTAATCACTACAGCATTGCCAATAAGTGCTGTAATCGATGCATTACTTTGTTTCAAATTAGCAGTAATGCTCGACACATTTGAAAATATTGTCGCAATTTTACCCGCTTGTCTTTTCACCAGTGTATCCAGTCTATCAGTCATTGATCCAAATGAAAGAATTGCAGTTCTCAGACCAATAAAACTTTCATTTAAATTATCAGTATTGTTTCCAATTACGGACTTTACAATAGTCACGGTAGAATCAATAGTCGCAATTAACTCTTCCGTTTTCAACTTCAATGGCAGTAATTGTTCGTTTACCATCTCATTTAATTCTGCCTGAACTTGCGCTAAAACAAAATCACCAGGTTCTAACATGTCAGTATCTAATCCTAACTTTAAATCTATAGATTTAGTTCCCAGAAGATCAGATTCCAAAATGGCAATAGAAGTACTTGGAATTTCAAGCCCTTCTTTATCAATAATAAAATAAACATCAATTAAACTCGGGTCATCTGCATTCATTTCCAATTTGGTTACTACACCAACTTGAAGTCCGCTTACCTTTACGGGGCTCGCTGTAGCTAATCCGTCTACGGTTTGATACGTAGTATGAAAAGTTCTATTGTTTGCAAATAAATTTTCTCCTTTGAGATAAAACAGTCCGAATATTAATGTTCCAACTGCTGCTATGGCTACAAAACCTATAATTACTTCTCGTTTCACTTTGAGTCTCCTCCTTGTAATTGAATGCCCTCCTGAATGGTAATCTTTTTGCCATTATAGAAAGCAATGATAAATGCTGAATCAAAACCTATTTTCTTAACCTCTTTTTGACGCGCTTTAGCCTCTTCAAAGGTAAGAAAGTTTCCCACAGTATATTTATAAATGCCGTTAATCTGATGCTGTTCTACCAGTTCAACACCTTTGAAATTTGACGCCTGTGTTTCAATGGAAACAGAAGAAGCGGCAATTTGAACTTTGAATACTGATTTATCCCTGATTATAATAGGTACAGGTTTGGGATCATTTGGAGCTGCAATTTCCGTATCCACCTCGATTGAATCTCCTTTTACAATGCTATTTACACCGTCTATTTTAATTTTGTATTCTTTAAATCCATTGTACAGCGAATTGGCCATAGTCTCTTGACCAGCAGCACTGGCAAGAAATTTCTCTTCTGGAGCATACGACAAAAACCCCAACTCTACTAGTATTGCCGGCATAGTAGTTCGATATAACACCATGAACCCAGCCTGTTTCACACCTCGGTTTTTCCTTTTGGCCTCACCAACAAATCTTGTTTGAACAGAATTTGCCAAGTTTAAACTTTGATCTAAATGCGCGTTCTGCCTCATGGCTAAACCAATATAAGCATCTGGGTCTTTTGGGTTGAAATCTTGATATTTTGTGCCATGATCATCTTCCATTAATATAGAAGAATTTTCTTTTTTGGCGATCTCTAGCGCTGCTTCCGACTTATGAAGCCCTAAAACCCATACTTCCGCTCCATGCGCACTTTTATTAGCAGCAGCATTGGCATGAACAGAAATAAATAAATCTGCAGATATGCTGTTCGCTTTTTTAGCTCTTTCGGCTAAACCGATGAACACATCTGTAGATCTAGTATAAACTACTTTAACTTCCGGATGATTCTTTTTTATTAAATCGCCAAGTTTTAAGGAAACGGAAAGAGCCACATCTTTCTCGTAAGTTTTTTTCACTCCAACTGCCCCTGGATCCTTCCCTCCGTGACCCGGATCGATCACAACTGTCTTAATTCCCATGTTTTCTTGAGAAAAGACACAATTACTGCACATGGTTAACACAAGAAACATCAAAAAAATACGTTTCTTCGCAAACAGGTTATTGGCGCTATTGAGTTTAAAGCATTTCATATCATTAAGTACTAAGGTTCTTACCCATCCGTACATAAAGCATACCAACAAAAATAGCTTTGAATTTGCTTATTGTTACTCAAGGCCGCTTTCACTTATCCTCGGACTTCTGTTAATAAGCAACATCAGTGTATCTCAGGTAACCTCAGATACCACTCAAGTAGACACCGCTAACGTTAGTTTTGAATCTCAAGTAGAGTATAACGCGCAAGATTCGATGATATTTGACCTGCCTAATCAGAAAGTTTATCTCTACGGAACAGCCCATGTTGACTACGATGGAATCATTTTAGATGCAAATCACATCGAATTTAATTTTCTAACCAAAATTGCTTTTGCAAAAATGACGCTTGACTCTCTAGGTAACCCAGTAGGTAAACCACATTTCAAAGAAAAAGATGATGACTTTGAAATGGACAGTATCCGATACAATTTTGAAACGAAGAAAGGCATCATATATAATGTAAGAACTGAACAGGCAGAAGGCTTTCTAACATCTGAAGTAGTTAAAAAACAAGCCAACGATGAAATTCATGTATCAAAAGGAAAATATACCACTTGTGACTTACCTCATCCGCACTATTACTTCAAGTTAAGTACAGCTATTGTTATCCCAGATGATAAAATCATCTCTGGACCTTTAAACCTATGGATCGCTGATATACCAACTCCCCTCGGCCTTCCTTTTGGATTTTTTCCGAATAAAAAGGGCGGCACAAACGGAATTGTAATACCAACTTATGGTAGCTCCCCAACTTTAGGCTACTTCCTTCAAGGTCTCGGTTACTATCATCATTTAGGGGAAAAATTTGACACGCAGATTCTAGGAGACATTTACTCTAGAGGGAGCTGGGGACTTAGAAACAAAACCAGATATAAATCTAAATACAAATTCAGCGGGAATATAGATGTACAATACGCCCAATTGAGAATTTCCGAACCGGATTTTCCAGATTTCTCCAAATCATCTGAGTTTTTTGTTAGATGGACGCATAGTCAAGATCCAAAGGCCAGACCAGGATCACGATTTTCTGCAAACGTCAACCTTGGATCAATCAATAACTTTCAGAACAACTTTAACAGTACTGGAACTGACTTTTTATCCAACACCTTCAACTCTAATATAAGATGGAGCAAGACTTTCCAAAACTCTCCTTTTTCAATGACGGTTAATGCAAGACATTCGCAAAACACGCTGACCGAAATAGTTAACGTAACCTTACCTGAGACCAACATAAATCAAAGCAGAATTTACCCATTACGAAACCTAGGAACCTCTAGCAGCAAGTTTATTAGAAACTTAACAAAAAACACTGGGTTTAGCCAAAGTGTAAATATTAAAAATGAAATAAGTGATTCAGCAAGAGCTTTTGCACTAGATAAAGTGGATGAACTCATTGGCAACATGCGAAATGGAATGCGCCATAGTGCCAATTTAAATACCTCCGTAAAAATGGGGCCGTTTACGCTCAATCCTGCAGCTCGATACACCGGGCGCTATTATCTTAATTATCTTGAAAAAAGCTATCAGTCCATTGATTCGTCATTTACTGATAGCACTATTGCAGGATTTAGAGGCGCACATGAGGCAAGTTTTAGTGCAAGTTTGACGACTAAACTATACGGGATGTATGGTTTTTCTGGATTTTTGAGAGGAAAACGAGAAGCAGAAATCAGACATGTAATTACTCCTAATTTCAATTTCACTTACACGCCAAACCTTAATCCAGAATTAGAGGTGGGGCCTGTTGACGACACTCAGACATACTCTCCTTATGACCAAGGGATTTACGGAAAGCCAAGCAGTAGAGAAAGTGGAATTATTTCTATGAGCTTAATCAATACACTTGATATGAAGTTATGGGCTCAAAATGACACATCAGATGCTAGTGCTAGAAAAAAGACTAAAATTAAACTGATAGAAAATGCAACAATCGGAGCCTCTTATGATTTTATGCGTGACACCCTAAACCTATCAAATTTTTCAATTGCAGGTAGAACAAGATTATTCAAAGCACTTAGTTTAAATTTCAGAGCTATTATTGATCCTTATCAATATGTAGAAGGGGCAAGAATCAAGACTTACCGTATTAAATCCGAAGGTAAACTAGGTACGCTCACCTCCTCTAATTTAGCGATGAGTTATCGCCTTCAAAGCAAGAATAAAAAGGGTAGTAAGAACCTAAGTAATGTCACCGAAGAGCAACAAGATCAATTTGACGCGCTGGCAGATGAGTTTGTAGATTTCACCATTCCTTGGGCCTTAAACTTATCGTACAACATCACGACTAATAGATCATTTATTAATACAGAAGATGATACAACAACATTTAGTCAATCAATTAGATTAAGCGGAGACATCTCATTAACCAAAAAATGGAAAATTGCAATCAACACTGGTTTTGATTTTCAAGCTAAAGACTTCAATTACACTACTATTTCAATCTTAAGAGATATGCATTGCTGGGAAGGATCATTCAACTGGGTCCCTTTTGGCACAAGAAGAAGCTACACCTTAACGGTGAATGTAAAAGCGGCTATGCTCAAAGATCTGAGAATCCAACGAAAAAGAGCTTGGTACGATAATGCATTTTAGAAGCGATAAAAATCCTTTGTAAATAAGTTCTTATAATTATATTTGCGCCATGAGAGTAACACCAGACACTGTAGTAACGATGCACTACACTTTGAAAAACGAAAATGGAGACATTTTAGACCAGTCGAATGAAGAAAGAGGACCGTTGTCAATCCTTCAAGGTCATGGTAATATAATCCCAGGACTAGAAGAACAACTTGTAGGTAAAATGAAAGGTGAAGAGTTCACAGCAGTAGTAGAACCAGAAAAAGGGTATGGAGAATATCAAGACAACATGGTTCAAATAGTACCGTTGAGCGGATTTAAAGGAGAAGGTGACGAAACACTAACTCAGGGAATGCAAGTTCAAGTTGAAACGAACCAAGGTCCGGCAGTAGCTACCGTAACACTTATCAAGGATGAAGAAGTGACATTAGATTTAAACCATCCTCTAGCCGGAGAAACACTTCATTTCGAAATTGAAGTGACTGATGTAAGAGAAGCAGAACAAGAAGAAATTACGCATGGCCACGCACATGGCCCACACGGTCATAACCATGAATAGAATAATCGAAACTGAGAATGCACCGGCTCCTATAGGTCCCTATAGTCAAGCCGTTGCTTTCAACGGAAT
Source organism: Parvicellaceae bacterium (assembly GCA_047639575.1). Classification (GTDB taxonomy): domain Bacteria; phylum Bacteroidota; class Bacteroidia; order Flavobacteriales_D; family Parvicellaceae; genus JBLIOB01. The sequence goes on along the minus strand of JBLIOB010000008.1, from coordinate 22,776 downwards.
ATTGTACATGAGTGGGCAAATTGCCATTAACCCTTCTTCTGGAGAGTTAATTCTAGATACAATTGAGGCGGAGACGCATCAGGTAATGAAAAATATTGAGGCGGTGTTAATAGAAGCTGGCTGCGACTTTTCTAATGTAATAAAATGCTCTATTTTCATTTCCGACATGGGAAACTTCTCAAGAATAAACGAAGTTTACGGTTCTTATTTTAGTTCCAATTTCCCAGCGAGAGAATGCGTTCAGGTAAGTGTTTTACCAAAGAACGTTAATGTTGAGATAACTGTTATTGCCGGTCTAGCTCAATAATTTCCGCTTCCACTATTTCAGGATCGTCATCATCTTTAGCATTCTCTTTTTTACCCATCGATCCTAGATGGACCGTAAATAAGATGATACAGATTAAAGTAAAAATCAATGATTCAGTAAGAAATTCCGACCAGTATATCATTGGAAGAAACACAAGAAGCATACTGATTATCGCATAAATTAATATTCCAACTATTTTTAGTCGGTAAATCAATGCAATTGAAATCATACTAATTAAATGACAGCCTGCATAAATGAAAAAGAATGCGGGTCCCTGGTCTTTAAGTTCTTTTAACCCTTCATAGTAAGAAGAATCCGAAGGCAGAAACATTTGCATTAAGCCCAGACCTACAAACAAAATTAGCACGAGGACGCTCCACCAAAACAACAGTAGACATGTCCATTTGAGAACCTGATTTGGGTCTTTTCGGCCAAAAACTATTCGCTTTAGCCACTGGACTTTAGGATGCTTTAATATTCCCATTTTTACTAAACATTTTTCGTTGAATCCCCCACATTACAATAAACAATAACATGACTGCAATATCACCGTACGTTAAAGCCCTAAAATTAGGGTAAAAATTTAGACCTAAGTAATAGATAGGAAGCAACATATATGCAATTTGCCCAACAACATATATTTCAAACCCAATCTTTATTTTAAAAAACATTAACATTACTCCCAGAAGTACGGGAATATTTAGAAGTGCAACATAAAAAAACATGTCGCTAATTCTCATTAAACCTTCTTCGGAAGTGTCAATGCCATCTTCTTTCCATTCAACTAATTTCCCTGGCTTGGAATCGGTCCCATTCATCAGCTCAACGACTTTAGGGCTTGATTTATCGAATTCTCCGGTTGCTGATGCTTCGGCCACTTTACTCCAGCTCATATCTGAGACTCCGCTAATCATACTGCCGAGAACACTTAGAATCGTAAGGATTATAACTGCCTTTGACGCACCTACTTTAGGTGCTTTTTTCTTTTTACTCATTTGTTCAACCAATTTTCAAAATTAAGCTCTTGCACATCTGTGCATGCACTCTGTTTTTGAATCGTTACTTTTTTATATCCTTTTCCAAAATCTGGATCTATTCGGACTGCCCCAAGTTTACCGTTGCGGATAACTCCAAGTTCTTGCTGCCCTTTTCCAAAATAATCCAGCCATTTATCCAAGTCTCCTTCTACGGCAATTCCATTTACGGCTACAATAATATCTTTTCGAATCAAATTGAATTGATCTGCATCAGAATTCATCAGCACATCACCCACAACGTATTTCCCATCTTTATAGGAACCTTTTATACCAAACCTTTTAGACCATGACTTGTCGTCAGCACTTATCAACTTAAGTCCAATTTCATTTAAAGCCCAAACTAGTTCAGGTTCATATGTAACTGCGCTATCCAACAAATCTGAAAACAACTTACTTACATCTTGACCGGCTATTTCGTTAGCCGCTTCAATATAATCTGCTTTAGAATACCCTATATTTTGCTTGCCGAAATTAACGTAAAGCATCTTCATAACTTCATCTAAACCTCCGTTAGATTTAACGCTAGTTTTGAGTTTAACATCTAGGATAAAAGAGAATAAGCACCCTTCCGTGTAAATAGAAGTCTTTCGGTTTGGCGCTCCTAAGACATATCCATCTAGCCAGGTGTCATGTGAACTTTCCGCTACCGATCTAATAAATCGACCACCGTTGTGCAAATGTCTTTCAACGTATTCACCTATTTCTTTAAAGTACTGATGCTCATCGAACACCCCGGAAGAAAACAAAAATTTGTCGCCCATGTATGTAGTAACTCCTTCGTACACATAGCCCAATTCTGAGTAGTTTTCGGCCTTAAAATCGTATGGTAGCATGGCCTTAGGCCGTACGTTCTTCACATTCCAAACATGATATAATTCATGACTTGCAACACCTAGCAAATTAACGTACTTGTCCCCCATTACATCGTAACTTGGCCCGAGTTGACATACGGTTGACGTTAAATGTTCCACTCCATGGTAGGAGAGATAGGTCGTTATTTGAAAGAGAAAATGGAATTCTTTAACTGGAAAATCTCCAAAAGCCTCAATTTGTTTAGCGGTAAAACGCTCAAAGTCTAACTGTACTTTAGCCCAGTTCGGCTTTATTTCACCTTGAAACCAAATATGAAAAGTGCAACCATCAATTTCGTAATCTTCATGTTGTAGTGAACCACTTGCGATAAATGGTGAATCAGCTAACTCCTGAAAATCAGAAGCCATCAAGACCAATGGTTCTTTTTTAAGTAACCCAGTAGCAACTTCAAATGGATAGGGCACATTTAACGTAACTTCACATTCCTCGCTCTCTCTACCTTCAACATACAAGCAGCAATTTACAGGATTGACATACATTTGTGAATCATCCAGCCAAGTTGAACCAGCCGTTAGTTCTGCCGCGTAGTAATTATATTTTATTGTAATTACTGATTGATCAGCCGCTTCAATAACCCATTGATCTTTAGTCGTTTTATGGTAAGAAACAGGTTGTCCATCCGCTCCAAAAGCTTCAAATTTTTGAATGTTTTTTGCAAAATTTGCAATTTCGTATCTACCTGGACGCCATGCCGGTAACTGGACTGTTAGCGATTCTTCGTTTACCTGTTCTATTTCTAATGTAATATCCAAATATTGTTTACTTGGATTGTCCATTGAAAAAGAATATTTCATAGTGCCTAGTTTGGGCGTTAAACTTACCCAAAATAAACCTTAATAAGTGAAGTTTTATTAAATTCGCCACTCTCAATAGTTATTGAGTTAAACAAAGAAATTATGAGTTACGATGTTATTGTTGTTGGAAGTGGGCCAGGTGGATATGTTACCGCAATTAGAGCTTCACAATTAGGACTTAAAACTGCCGTTATTGAGAAAGAGTCTCTTGGTGGTATTTGTTTAAACTGGGGATGTATACCTACTAAGGCTCTTTTAAAGAGTGCCAACGTATTTGACTACATCAATCACGCTAGTGATTACGGCATTAGTGTTAAAGAACCAAAGGCTGATTTTCCAGCTATCGTAAAAAGAAGTAGAGACGTTGCTAATGGCATGAGTGGTGGAGTTCAGTTTCTCATGAAAAAGAATAAAATCGATGTAATCAACGGAACTGGGAAGGTAAAACCAGGTAAAAAAGTTGATGTAACAGATGATAAAGGCAAGGTAACTGAGTACAGTGGTTCAAGCATCATTATCGCAACTGGAGCTAGATCCAGAGAACTTCCTAATTTACCTCAAGACGGTAAGAAAATCATCGGATATAGAGAAGCTCTAGTATTACCTGAACTTCCAAAGTCAATGATCGTAGTTGGGTCAGGTGCGATTGGAGTTGAATTCGCATACTTCTACAAGTCTATGGGCGTTGAAGTTACTATCGTAGAATTCATGCCTAATATCCTTCCTGTAGAAGATGCAGATGTGTCTAAACAGTTAGAACGCTCTTTAAAGAAACAAGGAATTAAAATCAAAACGAATTCATCAGTTGAGTCTGTAGACACTTCTGGTAAACTTTGCAAGGCAACTGTAAAAACGAAAAAAGGCGAAGAAATAATAGAAGCTGAAATCGTACTATCTGCAGTTGGAATTGTATCAAACATTGAGAACATTGGTCTGGAAGATGTTGGAATTGTTACTGATAAAGGCAAAGTATTGGTGAACGATTTCTATCAAACTAACATCCCGGGCTACTTCGCAATTGGCGATATCGTTCCAGGACCTGCACTTGCTCACGTAGCATCAGCTGAAGGAATCATTTGTGTTGAAAAAATTGCTGGACATCATCCGGAAGCTTTGGATTACGGTAATATCCCAGGATGTACTTATTGTGCTCCTGAAGTTGCCTCTGTTGGAATGACAGAAGCTGCAGCTATAGAAGCTGGACATGAAGTTAAGATTGGAAAATTTCCTTTCTCTGCTTCAGGTAAGGCATCAGCATCTGGGCATAAAGATGGATTCGTTAAGTTAATATTTGATGCCAAATACGGTGAGCTTCTTGGAGGTCATATGATTGGCGCAAATGTAACGGAAATGATTGCGGAGATCGTTGCGATTAGAAAACTAGAAACAACAGGAATGACATTAGTGAAAACGGTGCATCCTCATCCTACAATGAGTGAAGCGATCATGGAAGCAGCCGCAGCTGCCTATGATGAAGTGATTCACATGTAGACTAAAATACTTTTAACAAAAAAGCCCGAAGGAAATCCTTCGGGCTTTTTTGTTATTAGACGTTACTGCAATTTCCTACGGCATCTAAAACTTCCTGATATTGTATAGATTCCGCCTCCCCCGAATAAATCGTTCACAGTTCCACTAAATGTGCCTTCACAATAAGAACCTACGTTTACTCCATAAGTAGTAAATGTTACATTAGCATTTCCACCTGCTCCAAATACAACTCCACCTATATAGTACGTTTGAGTGGAGTCAGCTGCGAATGTTCCAACACCAGCCGGAGGGATTAAAAAGCCGATCTGAAGAGCCTCTGACCCAGCCATATTCATTCCAATTAAAAACTCTTGACCGAGTGAATCAACATAATACCCTACAGAATCACCTATTAAATTAGTCAATGAAGATGCAACGGTGTCAACCGTGAAGTTCATATAATCAGCCAAAACGGTATCACACATTGAAAACGAACCAAAATTCATAGAACTGCCTACCGACATAACCACAGGGTCGCTAGCTAAACCCGTTACAAAATCGTACCCGGTTGCCGAAACAGACGTTGCGGCACAATACATTAATGTTGTGGAAATAACGCCACTTGCATCTGCAAATAAAACTTTATTAGTTCCTCCAATATTGACATGTAGAACGCCATTAGACGTAGGATCACCAGAACAATCAGTCAATGTGGCTTGCAATGCTCCAGAACTTGAAGCAATAGCAGCACCAATATCTATGTTAGGCAAAGTCGTATTGACGGAATAAGGACCATAAGTATTCGTATAAATTAAAGTTCCACACTCATCAAATAATTCAAGAATAAGATCTACTCCCATTGCAATGCCACCAGAAAACTCTCCTGCCGCATTCGTATATACGGATCCACCTCCACCTCCAGTAGCACCTCTAACCTTTACTCTTACTCCTTGCACCGCAATAGAACTAGCGAAAACAGATCCAGAAAGATCTACAATAGAAGACGGCACATCACAATTCCAGAAAGTAAAATGACTTACTTCTCCAACATACTCATTGCCAACTAAAGTTGCAGTCCCTTCTTGTTTCCAAGCTCCTTCCACATCATCAAAATACCACAGATCAATAGTCGTTGGGGCATTAGCCAAATAATCTCCAGTTAAAGGAATTCTCAATTCAACAGTCTCACCATCCGCAACAATTAATTCTTGACCAGCATCGTCAGTTAATTCAACAGCAATCATCCCGAATGTGGACAAAATTACTTCGTCAACATTAGAATCTAAAGCCATTAAATCTCCTGGCATTTCATCATATGTAGAATTTAAATTTGGGTCTAGATAGTGTGCCGCAACATTCACATTTCCACTGTATGCTGAACCATCGGCATTAGTAACATCATTTGCTGTAAATACCACTTGTGCTCCTCCTGGAACGTTTACAGGTCCGCCTATTGCATTCCCAACACTTCCAACAATGGTTTGATCAAGAAGTACAATTTTCACTTCTGACAACCCACTTGCCATAGGTTTTACTGCTCTTGATCCGTGAAAATATCCTGATTTCTCTATTTCAATATAAGTTCTTTTTGAACCTACACTTATATCTCTAAAAACGAAAACACCATTTGCATCTGTTAACATCGAATATGCATCTATAGTCACCAGTGCATTTTCAATTGGCGCTTCAGACTCGTCTATTACAACTCCTCCAATTGAGGTCAACATTGAAGATCCGCTAGAAATTCCACCTGGGATACCGGACCCTCCCGCTGGGGTTGGACCTGGTGCATTAGGAGTAGGCTCCTCTTTTTTACAAGCAAAAACTAAAAATAATGACATGACCGAGACGGTCAAAATGAGGCGTATAGATTTCATAATAATGGCTTTAATCCGCCTTAACTTACTAAAAAAGAGGCGAAATTATCGAAAGTGGTGCATTAATTAACTCGTTTTAAACCAACGGTACTTATAAAAGGTATTTAACTTACCCGAACGAGGTAGACTTTACTTGGTGTAACTTGACATAGACACCATCATCTTTTCTAGCTTTTTCTTCAGAACGCTGTGAGAGCAAGTGTGATTATTAATAATCATTGCAAAAGCCAAATGTCTCCCACTCTTGGTGGTGACATAACCAGCATAACTTTTTATTCTAGTCATTGTACCACTCTTGGCCTTTAAATTCCCTTGAGCAGAAGTTCCCTTGCACATACTTTTTAGTGTACCAGTTTTTCCCGCTACAGGTAATGAACTTTTAAAAGTTTTTGCATATTTACTTGTATTCATAACCTTCAATACACCAACCATATGCTGAGCAGATATAGCATTATGCCTTGACAAGCCGCTACCATCATTAACATACAAACCAGATATATTTACACCTTTAGATTTCCAGTATTTTTGAACACCAATCGTCCCGCTAAAATTACTTCCGTCATGATATTTCTTTTTCGCAACTGCTCGAAGTAAATGCTCCGCATATAAATTGACACTTACTAAATTCGTCCAATAAATAATCCGTGATAATGATGGAGATTTATGAGTGTGGAAAGTCGTTCGCTTCGCTTCTGATAGAGGACCAATTTGCTTCAACCTTCTTATCGTAGACGGATTATTACTTATCACAATTCCAGAGTCGCGTAACATCCAATTTAATTCCCAAGCAACAAGAAAAGCAGGATCTGCAATTGACCCTTTAACCTGAAACGACTCTTTTGCCATTGGGATTCTTCCTTGAGCAATTTTATAAGTATCATAAGGCGCTCCGAAAATATAGGCTTGATCATTTTTAATTTTAGCCGCTTTCACCCTATTTTCAATGGTCATTTCTGGAATATAAGGAATCACGCACTCAACAGTTGTAGAGTCCCCTGCATTTGGGCCAGAACTAAAATCGATGTGATATGTATTATCATAAACAGTTAGTCCATTGGGTCCAGCCGCAAAATAATTTGCGATGTCACCCCAGATCCAAGTTGTTGGAACCATATCATCTGTAAACCAAGTCGCATCCCCAATTATCGAACCTTCAATTTTGTCAACTCCTAATTCTTTAATAGCATCATACCATTCTTGCTTAAACACATTTTTAGTTTTTGAAAAGTACTTTGATCCCAATGTTGGGTCTCCCCCACCCTTGATATAAATATTTCCTTTTAAAGTTCGTGTTAAAGTATCGATGACCCCGTCATATTCTAAATATGTTTTAAACTTATAATAAGAACCTAACAACTGAAGTGCAGTAGCGGTTGTCAGTAATTTCTGAGTTGACGCTGGCACTAATGATTTCTCAGCATCATAGTTTGCTATGGCTTTATTTGAATCTAAATCATAAACGTAGTAGCTTAATGATGCATGTTTTAACGCTGTTTCATTCATCATTGCTTCTGCAGTTTTCTGAATAATATTATTGTAAACGGGCTTTGACTGTCCCCAACAAATTACCGATAAGCTTAAAATGAATGATAGAATATATCTCATGTAGTTAAATCTAATAATATTTTGTCACGAGTTTAGGTGTTACTTCTATCTTTAAGCAAATTTCAATCCAATGTGCGGAATCACTGGAATTATTGGCAAACCAAATTTATCTGATTTAAAACTAAGTCAAACGCGTTCCGCCTGTTCCGTACTTTCACACCGTGGGCCCGACAACGAAGGTTTTCATGTTGGTAGCGGATGGTCTTTTGGCCATAGAAGGTTGAGTATTATAGATCCGACAGGAAAAGCAAATCAACCGATGACTTCTGCTGATGGAAATTTTATAATTATTTTTAATGGAGAGATATACAACCACAACGAGTTAAGAAAACAACACTTTAATTCTGATTTTCAATTTAAAACAAAATCTGATACAGAAACTTTATTGGAATCATTTGCGTCAGTTGGACCAAAAATATTGAATGAGTTAAATGGTTTTTTTGCCTTCTGCATCTATAGTAAAAAAGACGATTCATTTTTTCTTGCTCGAGATCGATACGGAATAAAACCCTTGATATACAGTGAACAAGATGACTTTTTTGCCTTTGGATCAGAAATTAAATCAATACTAGAGTACAAAGTCCGCAAAGAAATTGATTCTGAGGCACTGGGCACGTACTTACAGTACTCGTATATCCCTACACCTAGAACAATCTATAAAGGGATTTCTAAACTAGAACCTGGGCACTGTATTGAAATTGATAACGAACGAAACGTTACTAAAACTCCTTATTATCAAATATCCACGGAACCAATTAAGTCGGATGTTAGTTTTGCGGATGCCTCTCTCCAAGTGAATCGGATGGTCATGCAATCCGTAGAAAAAAGGCTTTTATCAGATGTACCTGTTGGCTCATTTTTAAGCGGAGGTGTTGACTCGTCTATAATTGCATATTGTGCAAATAAAATCAAACCGATAGAAACTTTTTCTATTGGATTTAAAGACGAACCTACTTTTGATGAATCAATACATGCAAGAAAAGTTGCAAAGCACATAGGCAGCAAACATCATGAAATTGAAATATCGAATGATGATTTACTCGAAACACAAGAAGTTGCTGAACAGAACTTGGATGAGCCATTTTCAGACTCATCTTCAATTGCCGTAAATGCCCTTTCAAAGTTCACCAGAAATCACGTTACAGTTGCCCTTTCAGGAGATGGGGCGGATGAAATTTTCTCCGGATACAATAAGCATGAGGGATTATATCGTAGCATGAATCCAGGAATTAAAACGTCTATTTTGAAAGCCGCAGTTCCAATTTTGAAAAACTTGCCATCGAGCCGAGAATCAGGGCTGGGAAATGTAGCTCGCAAAGCGAAGAAATTTGACGCTGGATTGAAGTTAAACCTAACAGATCGATATGCACTGTGGGCTAAATTTACGCAACGAGAAGTTGTTCGAAACTTACTGCTAGATTTTAAAGAAATCCCTCAAAACGTATTTATTCCTGACCTCAATAATTTCAACGATATTTTAAAAGCCGAATGCAATTTAGTCTTGCAAAATGATATGTTGAAAAAAGTGGATTCCATGAGCATGTTAAATAGCCTTGAAGTGAGAACTCCGTTTCTCGATCATCAGCTAGTTGACTACGTGTTTTCTTTACCTGAAGAATATAAGATCAACAGTAACGGGAGAAAACTACTTTTAAAAAGCGCATTTAAACAAGAGCTTCCAGAAGAAATCTTTGCAAGAAAAAAACATGGATTCGAAGTTCCATTGACTACTTGGTTTGAAGGTCCGTTGAAAAACAAGCTTAAAAAGCTACTTTTAAATAAGGATTTACTTGTTGATCAAGGTCTATTTAATTTCGATGAAGTATCCAAATTGTTTCAACAAGGTATTAAAGCTAACAGAGATACGATATGGGCAATTCTTCAATTTCAAATTTGGTATTTCGAACATTTCAACAGATAATGTTGAAACAATTAATTAATACTCAGAAATTAGCTCAGAGTAATTTATAGCTTTAAACTTTAATTAGCCCAATTGCCCAAAATACTCCGTATAGTAAATCGTTTCAACCTAGGTGGACCAACATATTCTGCTGCTTACTTAACAAAGCACCTTGAAGACCGCTTTGAAATTAAACTGATAGGTGGAGTAAAAGACGATTTCGAGGAAAGTAGTGAGTTTATTCTTAATGAACTTGGCGTTTCGTACACACTCGTTCGGTCCATGAAACGAGAAATTAACTTCAAGCAAGATCGTATTGCCTATAAAGAAATCAAAGACATTATAGCGGAATTCAAACCTGATATTGTACACACACATGCCGCCAAAGCTGGAGCAATTGGAAGGCTAGCTGCGTATAGAATGGATGTACCCGTAATTATACATACGTTTCATGGCCATGTATTCCATTCGTATTTTGGAAAAATCAAAACATGGGTTTACAAGTCGGTTGAAAGATATTTAGCCAAAAAATCATCAGCTATAATAACATTAAGCAAAAAACAACAACATGAAATATGCAAAATTCACAAGATTTGTGACATTAGGAAATCTCGAATAATCCCGTTGGGTTTTGATTTAGTTCGGTTTTCTCAAAATAAAAATGAAAAAAGAAATCAGTTTCGAAAACGTTGGATGATTGATGATGCAACAATTGCAATTGGCATTGTAGGTAGAGTTGTTCCAATTAAAAACCACTCTCTTTTCCTGGATTCCTTTTTATTATTGAAAAATAGTACAAAGGAAAAAGTGCGTGGAGTAATTATTGGAGATGGAGATGTATCTGAAGATGTACTAACATATGCAACACATATTGGATTAACTGTTTCCAGAGAAAATTCCAAATCACCTGAATCTGACATTATATTTACTTCATGGATTAAAGATATTAGCGAGGCTAATGCTGGACTTGACATCATGGCTTTAACCTCCTTAAATGAAGGCACTCCAGTTAGTTTAATTGAAGCACAAGCGAGCAATTTACCAGTCGTATCTACTGACGTTGGCGGAGTGAGAGATATTATTATTGATGACAAATCTGGTTTTCTTTGTCAGCTTGGAGATTCTCTAGGTATTTCAAATAAATTGAAAGAGCTCGTTGAGAATAAAGAGTTAAGGTATAAAATGGGATCGGTTGGCCACGACTATGCTTTGGCGAAATTTCATTACGACAGGTTTTGCCTTGAAATGACTAAAGTATACACGGAGTTGTTAAATGAATTTGAAAAAAACAAGAAATATGATTAACTTTGTATTTCAAAGTACTTTTAAAATGAATAGATATATTAAATTATTGTTGTTAGGATTTGGATTCGCATTACTGTTTTCTAGTTGTGGGATAAATAGCAACCTGATGCTTAAAACGCCTAAAGGATACTTATTTGATTCAATACCTATGAATCCAGTAACCGAATATAAAATTGCGCCAAATGATATTGTTTCCTTTAGACTTTTCGCGAATCATGGATTTAAGGTAATCGATCTTGCCGCAGGTACATCCATCTCAAACGAAGGCGGTAATGCTGCGAGACAAGGAATAGGAGGGTCATTCATTTCCTATTTAGTGAGATATGACAGTGTCGTGAGACTACCAATGCTTGGTGACATTAAACTGGCTGGCAAAACTATTCTGCAGGCTGAAAAGGAATTAGAGAAAGTCTATTCAAAATTCTACGTTGATCCGTATGTTCAAATTCAAATAAAAAACAAAAGAGTAATTGTTTTTCCTGGAAATGGGGCTACAGCAAAAGTTGTCAATCTAGAAAACAACAACACTTCCCTTCTCGAGACCTTAGCATCGGTTAATGGCATTCCAGATAGAGGGAAAGCCAAACGGATTAAAATAATAAGGCAAGTTGCTGGAAAAAAAGAGGTCTACTTAGTGGACCTATCAACAATTGGCTCCGGATTACAATATGTCAATATGATTATGCAAGCAAATGATATTATTTATGTCGAACCAGTACCTGAAATTTCAAAAGGACTTGTCAAAGAAATTGCACCAATCGTTTCTTTAATTTCTAGCGCATTTCTTATTTACTTAACGATAAATAATCTGCGATAACTTTTGATTCAAGAAGAAATAAGCAAACGAAACGAAAGTTTCGAAAGATATCGCGAGAGGATTACGAATTTCAGCAGCGAGTTTGAGATCGGTCTTTTCATTTATCTTACCCGACAAATCTGGGTATGGTTGATTGTAGTAATGGCTATTTGTTTAGCGTTAGCTTACCTCTACATTAGATATACACCCCCTATATATGAAGCAACTGCTTTAATTCAAAGAACCACCCAAGACAATGCTAAGAAAATATTAAATGTTCAAAACCCATTACAGGATGACGAAAATTTAACGGCAGATGTAGAATTACTTCGATCTCCTTTGCTAATGAAAAAGGTTATTCACACGCTGCCTCTTAAAGTTCGGTATTTTTTAGAAGGTAATATTCTTACACACGAGAAATACAATGGCTCTATTTTCGACCTTAGAAATTACCAATTATTGAATTCAAGTGTCATTAATAGCAACATTTATGTTGAGCTTTCCGGTGATGATGCTATTTCTATCAATTACGAAATGGATGAAGTCTCATATAATTGTACGACTCGATTAAATCAACCATTTTCGTGCGATCACTTTCAGGGCAAAATTAATATTGCCAATCTTTCGCTATTTAAATCTCTTCAAAAAGACGGCAAATTCTATTTTCAATTTTCGGATTTAGAATCATTAACTGCAAATTTCACTTCCATGTTAGTTGTTTCAATGGCTAACGCTCAAGCCAAGACAATTGATTTACGATTTAAGCACTCGAATGCTTTATTGGCACAAGAAGTGATCAAATCATTGATTAATAATTTTGATGAATTCGACAGCATTAAAAGAACGGAAAGCTCCAATAGAGTGGTGAACTTCATCAATTCTCAGAAATTAAATGTTTCTCATCAATTGAAAAACTCTGAAATAATGTTGAAGAATTTCAAAGACACGAATGACATTAAAGAAGTTGAAGGAATGACTGAAGCTTATTTAGATAGAATCGAAGAAATCGAATCTGAGGTCCTTAAACTAGAGTTAGACATTCAAATATTGGAAGAGATATCCAAGGTCATTAACAATGCTCCAGGGAAATTGGATGTCTACAATTTATTACCCGTGTTAATCGGCTCTAAATTTGAAGCCAGCCTATACGAACTAATTTCTACGTTACATCTCAAATTACTTAAATATGAAGACTTAATCACGGAAAGAACGGAAGCTCATGATGACATTAAAAAACTAGATTATCAAATTCAACTTCAAACTAGATTAATTTCTGAAGGAATAAAATCTCTACTCTCTAAAAATATTGTCAGGAAAAAATCTTTAGATGAAAAACTTAAAATTCTTGATTCTAAATTCTTGAATCTTCCAGAAAAGGAAATGGAATACGCTAGACTCGAGCGGATATTCACAATTAATGATAAATACTATACTTTGTTACTTGAGAAACAAACGGAATATGCGCTAACTCGAGTCGGAGTAACTTCTAATACTAATATCCTAAGACCGACTACGGTTCCCAAATATCAGAGCAGTCCGAGTAAGAAATTCGCTTTAATCATGGCCGTAATAGGTGGGATCTTGATATCTGCAATAATTACGATCATTCGATATTTAACACATAATGAAATAACTTCATTAAATGAGATTTCTAAAGTTTCAAATGCATCTATATCTATTCTCGGGATGGTTCCTATGTACAAAAAGAACATTCCTGTTTCTCAGTTAATTATTGATAAAAATCCAAAATCCATGATTTCGGAATCATTTAGGTCAATCCGAACTAATATGCAGTTTATTAATAATGACCCTAATGCAAAACTAATTGCCGTGACTTCAACTATTTCGGGTGAAGGAAAGACGTTCGTGGCATTGAATTTGGCTGGTATAATGGCATTTTCTGGAAAATCAGTTGTAATTATAGATTTGGACATGCGTAAGCCTAAAATCCATCTTGGATTCGGTGTTGAAAACGGAGAAGGAATGAGTACTTTGCTAATAGGTAAAGACACCGTTCAAAATTGCGTGAGAAAATCTCAGTTAGAAGGGTTACACTTTATAACGGCTGGACCAATTCCCCCGAACCCATCTGAATTAATAATAAACGGTGCATTTGATAAAATTATAGATGAACTAAAAAGTCTATATGACATTGTAATTGTTGACAACCCACCTGTTGGGCTTGTAACAGATGGTATTAGCGTTATACAAAAGGCGGATTTTCCAATCTATATTTTTAGAGCTAACTACTCAAAGAAAAACTTCGTTCAAAACGTGGATAGATTAATTAATGAGAATAAAATCCACCGCTTATCCGCAATATTAAACGGTGTCGACACAAATCGAAAAGGTTATGGCTATAACTACGGTTATGGTTATGGTTATGGTTATGGCTATGGTTACGGCTATGGTAATTATTATGAAGAGGAAGATTCGCCTAAAAAAGGGATTATAAAAAGAATTTTACGGAGAAAATGAAAATAACCGAAACCCCTTTGCCCGGATTACTAATAATTGAGCCAAAAGTGTTTGCAGATTCCAGGGGATATTTTTACGAATCTTTTAAACTAGCACTGCTCGAGGAAGCTGCGGAAAGGGAAATATCATTTGTTCAAGACAATCAATCTAAATCTGCAAAAAACGTATTAAGAGGACTGCATTTTCAAGAACCGCCATATGCCCAAGGTAAATTAGTATCCGTAGCTAAAGGAGAAGTTTTGGACATTGCGGTTGATATCAGACTAGACTCGCCTACTTATGGGCAACACTTTTCGATTACGCTGTCTGACAACAACCACTTGTCGCTATGGGTTCCTGAAGGTTTTGCACATGGCTTCATTACTAAATTGGATGACACTATATTCACTTATAAATGCACTAATTATTATCATAAAGATTCTGAAAATTCGATTATATGGAATGATGAAGATCTGAAAATCGATTGGAATTGCATATCTCCTTTAGTATCAGAAAAGGATGAAATGGCACAAAGATTTAGTACCTTTGCCAGCCAGTTTTAATCCATGTACAACTCAGAGTATTTGTTTTTTATCTATTCCGGCTTTCTGTCAGCTGTGATTCTATTTTCACTTGTATTTAATACGATACTCTTAAAGTTCGCTACCAATCTTGGAATAAGAGAACCTGGAGAATCAACGATTCGTTGGAGCAATATTGTTAAACCGTCTTTGGGCGGAATCTCATTGTATCTTGGATTCCTTATAGCCGCAACCTGCCACGGGATCTTTTTCGATCAAGAGAACATATTCATTGACTCAGAAACGCTCGGATTAATGGGCGCGAGCGCTATCGCTTTTATGATGGGCTTGGCCGATGATGCGTATAACACCAAACCTTGGTTGAAGTTTTTTGCCCAAGCGTTTTGTGGAGTGCTTTTAATTTTATCTGGAAACTATATTGAAATATTTGAACTGGATATTTTAAACTATAGCTTCACCATGTTGTGGGTAATCGGAATGATGAATTCGATAAACATGCTTGATAATATGGATGCAATTACCAGCATAGTTGCCATTTTTGCTATCGTCACTTGTCTTGTGGTACTTATTCTGAATCAAGGATATACTGATTACAACTTTATTTTAATGCTAGGTGTTGTAGGAAGCCTCATCGGATTTATATTTCACAATTGGCATCCGTCCAAAATGTTTATGGGAGACACCGGAAGTCAGTTCTTGGGCATTTTTCTTGCAGCCGTAAGTATCAAGTACCTTTGGAATCATACGCCTATTTTGAATGGCGTAAGTGCCGCTCAACAAGTTTGTTTAGTGCTAGCTACTTTTGCACTCCCTTTAAGCGACACCACAACTGTAGTAATTAACCGTATTTCAAAAGGAAAGTCCCCATTTGTTGGTGGAAAAGATCATACCACCCATCATTTATCCTATTTAGGCCTATCAGACAGTCAAGTTGGCTTTGTATTTATAGGGATATCCGTAATATCACTTCTACTAGTTACAGCTGCTGTTAAGTTTATACCAATCTGGAAATTTTACCATACTCTAATTTACATTGGATACTTTGTTCTGGTATTTGGAACTTTATTTGGTATAACTAAGTATTCTAAATCTACGGTTGATGAAAGTAAATAAACTCGTTATTGGGGCATTCGCATTAGTAGGGTTCCTTGTGATATTATTTTTAGCTCAAAGTTTTTTAAGCTCCTCAGCTGTTGAGGGTGGCTTACCAAATTCTTATGAGGAATTGACCGACAGTAGCTACAGGGATTTTGTAAAAGATAACTATAGTGTTTACGCAATTGAAATTCCAAATAATGCTTCTTTCGCTAACGAGGTAGTGCCGGTTACTAATACGGATGTTAAAGAAAGATTAGAAAGGGAATTACACGTAAATACGTATTGGCATTCTCAAACATTTCTATTTCATAAAAGAGCCGGTCGTTGGTTTCCGATAATTGAGCCAATCTTAAAGGAAAATGGGGTCCCTGATGATTTTAAATATTTATGCGTAATTGAAAGCGGGTTAGATAATGTTGTTTCACCAGCAGGCGCTTCAGGATTTTGGCAGTTCATGAAGAAAACGGGCTTGGGGTATAACCTCGAGATTACTGCAGACGTAGATGAAAGATATAATCTGGAGAAAGCAACACAAGCTGCATGCAAATACTTAAAAGAAGCTCATGAAAAATTCGGTAATTGGACCTCGGCCGCTGCTTCATATAATATGGGTAAAGGGGGACTAAATAAACGGCTAACAAATCAGAAAGTGTCAAGTTACTATGACCTTCATCTTAATAATGAGACTTCACGGTATTTGATGAGAATTATTGCAGCTAAATACATTCTTTCTGAGCCCCAATACTTTGGTTTTAGATTAAGAGCTGAAGACATTTATAGGCCTTATGAAACTAAAGAAATTGAAGTCGACTCTACAGTAATTAATCTTGTTGATTTTGCCCATAAAAACAAAATTAGCTACCGGACGCTTAAAGTTCTAAACCCCTGGCTTAGAAGCTCGAAACTTACCATTACTGAGGGAACTAGTTATCAAATAAAAATACCAACATCAGGATTTGAATTTTCAGGAAAAATCAAGGAAACAAATGAATAACGAAGTTGATTTCGATGAAAAAATTGAAGTGATTGGTGCGCGCGCACACAACCTGAAAAATATAAATGTTACTATTCCTCGTAACAAACTAGTAGTAATTACGGGTCTAAGCGGGAGTGGCAAATCCTCCCTAGCATTCGATACAATTTATGCGGAAGGACAAAGAAGGTATTTAGAAACTTTTTCATCTTATATCCGCCAATTTCTTGGCGGACTTGAGCGACCGGATGTAGATAAAATTACCGGCCTAAGTCCAGTAATTAGTATTGAACAGAAAACGGTAAGTAAGAATCCTCGTTCTACAGTAGGAACAATTACTGAGCTGTATGATTTTTTGAGATTACTCTACTCACGAGTGTCAACTGCTTATTCCTATGAAACTGGAAAGCCGATGATTCGGTATACAAGAAAACAAATTGTTAATCTAATTCTTAAAGACTTCGAAGATCAAAAAATTGTTGTGTTGGCACCTATAGTAACCGGTAGAAAAGGACATTATCGAGAGCTATTTGAACAATTCAGAAAGCAGGGGTTTTTAAGAGTTCGAGTAGACGGAGAAATTATTGATATCACTCCAGAGATGAGATTGGATCGGTACAAAATCCATGACATCGAATTAGTTATTGACCGGATTAAAGCACATGGAGATAGTAGCAAGAGACTAATTGAAGCTGTTGAACGCGCATTAAAAATTGGAAAAGGAATAATCACGATTCTTGATCACGAAACGGATGAAATGAGACACTTCAGTAAATACTTGATGTGTCCAGAAAGTGGAATTTCATATAGAGAGCCTGAGCCCAACTTATTTTCATTCAACTCACCTTACGGGGCTTGTTCTCACTGTAATGGACTTGGAAAAGTTTCTGAAGTTGAAGTCAAGAAAATTATTCCAGACTTTAAAAAATCCATGAAAACAGGCGCTATCGCTCCTCTTGGCAAGCAAGGTCATGCTTGGATCAAAAAACAAATTGATGCAATTATAAAAACCTACGGACATTCATACTCAACAGAATTTGCATCGTTTGAAGAAGAGCTCATTCAAAAAATACTATATGGTTCCAATGAATATTTAAAGATTATTGGCAACAATGGTATTAATGAAGTTTCTACATCATTCGAGGGTCTAGTTAATTATTTAGTGAGGCATGCTTCGAGCAATGAATCGAGAACAGCCAAAAAATGGGCTGAATCTTTCATGAATAAAATTAACTGCCACGTTTGTGATGGAACTCGATTAAAAAAGGAAAGTCTGTATTTCAAAATTGGAGAAATGAACATTTCGCAACTCGCTGAAATGGATTTATCCGACCTTAAATTATGGCTTTCTTCTGTAGAAGGTCAACTGAGTGAGAAAAATATTAAAATAGGTGGAGAACTAATTAAAGAAATTAGAACTCGATTAAACTTCTTGCTTGATGTTGGCTTGGAATATTTAGCTTTAAATAGAACTGCCAGGAGTTTATCTGGAGGAGAAGCACAGCGAATAAGACTAGCTACTCAAATTGGATCGGAATTAACTGGAGTGCTCTATATTCTAGATGAACCGAGTATAGGTCTTCATCAAAGGGATAATACTCGATTAATCAATTCACTAAAAAAACTGCGAGATAGTGGTAATTCTGTAATTGTGGTTGAGCATGACAAAGAAATAATGGAAAGCTCTGATTGGATCATCGACATTGGTCCAGGTGCAGGTATTAATGGTGGAGAAATTATCACATCTTCTCCTTATAAAAACTTAAAATCCTCTGGCTCAACAACTGCAAAATACTTAAAAAAAGAACTGCAAATTGAAGTTCCAAAAAAGAGACGAAAAGGCTCAGGTAATAAAATAGTATTGAAAGGGGCGAATGGTAATAATCTGAAAAATGTAGACTTAACCATCCCCCTCAATCAGTTGGTTTGTGTTACTGGTGTTTCTGGATCTGGCAAGTCTACTTTAATTAATCAAACGCTTTATCCAATCTTAAGCAGATATTTATACAAAAGCGTTAGACCGGCTTTAGATTATAAATCGATTAAAGGGCTAGAGCATATTGACAAAGTAATTGACATTGATCAAAGTCCAATCGGGCGGACACCAAGATCCAATCCAGCAACATACACCAGTGTGTTTACAGATATTCGCGAACTATATTCAACTCTTCCTGAGGCTAAAATTAGAGGGTATAAACCGGGGAGGTTTTCTTTCAACGTCAAAGGCGGAAGATGTGAAACTTGCAAAGGGGGTGGAGTAAAAACGATTGAGATGAACTTTCTTCCTGATGTTTTGGTAGAATGTGAAACTTGCTTTAGTAAAAGATACAATAGAGAGACTCTTGAAGTAAGGTATAAAGGCCAATCCATTAGCGATGTACTCAATATGACTATCGAAAAGGCTGTCGACTTTTTTGACCACATACCCTATATCCACCAAAAATTAATAACACTCAAATCAGTTGGATTGGGCTATATAACCCTTGGACAACCTTCAACGACCTTGTCAGGAGGTGAAGCGCAAAGAGTAAAACTTTCTACCGAATTAGCAAAAAGGGAAACGGGAAATACCCTATATATTCTTGATGAACCAACTACAGGGCTTCATTTTGAAGACATAAAGCAGCTTCTTTCAGTTCTAAATAAACTAGTCGACAATGGGAACTCAGTGATCATTATTGAGCACAACATGGATATCATAAAGGTGGCAGATCACGTAATTGACCTTGGACCTGAAGGGGGAAAAGGAGGTGGAGAAATAATTGCCATTGGAACACCAGAACAAATCGTAAAACAAACTAAAAGCTTCACTGCAGAATATTTAAAAGCTGAATTAATCTAACCTTTTGTCGCTTTCACCGTTAAATCGGTTCTATTAAAATTATTATGGCTAAAAACTCAAACGAACAAGACAAGCTAAGAGAAGCATTCAAACAAAAAGACTGGAATGAGATAAAGACTAACGATAGTTGGGCTGTTTTCAAAATTATGTCTGAATTTGTAGAGGGATACGAAAGGTTATCTAAAATTGGACCATGCGTTTCTATTTTTGGGTCAGCTAGAACAAAAGATGAGAACCCACATTACATAATGGCTGAGGAACTTGCTTATCAATTAACTCAAAATGGATACGGTGTAATTACGGGCGGTGGACCGGGCATCATGGAGGCAGGAAACAAAGGGGCCCAAAGAGGTGGTGGAGTATCGGTTGGCTTAAACATTGACTTACCATTTGAGCAACAAGGGAACCCGTATATCGACCATGACAAAGTCTTAAATTTTCAATATTTCTTCCCAAGAAAAGTCATGTTCGTTAAATATGCCCAAGGCTTTATAGTACTTCCGGGAGGGTTCGGTACATTAGATGAATTATTCGAAGCAATTACGTTAATTCAAACTAAGAAGATCGGACAATTTCCGATAGTTCTTGTAAGTCATGCCTATTGGGATGGATTAATTACATGGATTAAGGAAGTTATGCTAGGTGAAGAAAACAACATCAGCGAAAAAGATCTTGATTTACTTAAAATTGTCGACACACCAGAGGAAGCAGTGCAGGAGATTAACGATTTCTACAAGAAATTTATGCACAAACCAAACTTCTAGAATCACTTATTTAAGGCTATTAAGATATTTTCTTAAATTTAAAGTGATTAATCGATGGAAATGACCATCTTATCAATCCCTTATGATGAAAACTGTTGTCTTTTTTATTGCATTGGGTATGCCATGCTTTTCATTGGAAACTCATGCCCAATTTGAAGAGGATTATTTGGGTGACAGAGATGTTATCACCGTTGGTGCCGGAGCTGGATTCATTACGTTTTTTGGAGATCTGGCCAAGGACAATGATTTGGCCAATTACACAAATATTAAAGCTGGATACACCTTCAATGCAGAACATCGTTTTGGATCAGTGTTTGGAGCTCAAATTGATGGACTGTACGGAACAATAGCGTACAACGAAATCTCTAGGGATGTTACCAAGCACCGTAATTTCGAATCGACTTTACTATCCATAAGTGCAAAAGCTGTGTTTCATCTGGATAATGATATTATCATTCATCGGAAATCTCCATTTTCTCCATATATCGCATTTGGCGTTGGTTATACCAAGTTTGATCCAATGGGAGATTTAAAAGATAAAAATGGAAACGACTACCATTATTGGGTTGATGGTACCATCAGAGATATAGACGAAAACGATATCACGGCTCCTACTGCAAACATTATTTATCGTGATTACACCTACGAAACCACTCTTACCGATTCTCTTACAAATTATAAGAGAGGCACTCTTACTTTTCCATTAACATTTGGAATTAAACTTAAAATCTCACCCCGAATTCAAGGTAGAATTTTCGCTAATTACAATATTACTCAATCTGATTTTCTTGACAATGTTTCGGAAAATGATAACAATGATAAATTCTTATATACTGGATTCACGCTGCACTTTGTAATTAGAAAGAAAGATCCAGATGCTGTAAATTACGATGACGTAGACTTTGGAGCATTAAAAAGTGATGACAACGATGGAGATGGAGTTAAGGATACGGATGATTTTTGTCAAGGCACCCCAAAAGGTGTTCCAGTAAGCGAAAACGGCTGCCCACTTGATTCAGATCATGATGGTGTTGCTGATTACATGGACGATGAGCTAACGACAGAATCTGGTGCTCTAGTTAACGAGCATGGAGTTACCATGACAGATGAATTACTAGCTCAGAGACATAAAGAACGTCAAGATTCCTTAGTTACTGAAAGAGTCGAAACATTCCATGACGCACCGTCAATGAGGACTCTTCGTGATATTGAAAGTAATATTCAAAATGTAGATCGTCCTGAAGTTGGAACTGTAGAAAAACTACCAATTCCAGAACAGTTAAAGGAAGCTGACGCTGACCAAAACGGATTTATATCCGCTGACGAAATCTCTTTAGCGATTGACGGTTTTTTCGAAGGAACCAACGATTTTACTGTGAAGAAACTTCACGATTTAATTGACTTCTTCTTCGAACAATAATATATATTCAAATTGTTGAAAAGTCCCCTATCTACTGATAGGGGTTTTATATTTCGCTGACATTGTCAACAAAATTCTGTTTGTAAACAAAAAACCTCAACAAATTTTCGCACGCACTATCAGATAGATTTGTTAGCGAGTCAAATCATAGTTTTCACTATAAAGATTTGACTCGCTAAACAAAACGAATCTACTATGCTGAAGTCAGCCTTAATTTCAATTAACGTTATCGGATTAGTTCTATTCCCATTTTTATATGCGGAAAATGTATCTATCGATCATGCAATTCCATCTAGCATTAACGCAGGTGAAGAAATTTATGTCCAACTAACATTAAACAAAGGTAACGTATCTGGCCCTGCTAGGTTGAAACTAGATTTTTCAAGTGCTCAAGGATTAGATGCTGCGGAGTTAGAAAGCGCTGGTGCATCTTTTACCTACAAAGACAATTCGGTACTTTTCATTTGGTACTCAATTCCAGCAGATGAAACAATCAACTTGAAATATAAACTTTCTGCAAAATCGGATGCCACAGGACCTCAAACAGTTTCCGGTACGTTTAGCTACGTTGATGGCGGAGAACGGAAAAAATTAGTTATTCCTTCCGCAATTATAGAAGTGCAAGGAGGAGCAGTTGCTACAAACGACCCCGATGCAGACACCACGGGTACCGGAATTGTCTTTATCGATTCAGGAGAACCAATTAATGATACAGC
>JBLIOB010000007.1:0-39579 GCA_047639575.1 Parvicellaceae bacterium | reverse complement strand
ATGAAGTTCAAACAGGCGGAACCTTTAATTTCAAATGGTCAGTGGCAAATCGTTAACGAAGATTAGAAACTACAAGTAAAGACAAAGCCCCTTTATACAATGTATAAAGGGGCTTTTCAGTTATTACGAATAAAAGTAATAATCTTATTGTTTGCTGCATTGCAAAACTAGCTCATGAATTTGATCTACGCAACCCCAATAATTAACAATATTGTATTCTCAAATTCTCGCTTTTGCACCTACCAACAATAACCGGCATCATATGGTAACCTAACGGAGATTTTTAATCGGGAAGAGATTTTCACTCTGTGCACTCTAGCTACATCCTAAGATTGAGTCAGCCAATTGTCACGGTCTAATGTGCGATATTGGATGGCCTCTGCAATATGATTTGCTCCAACAAGTTGGTCGTTTCCTAAGTCTGCTATTGTTCTGGCCACTTTAAATATTCTGCCGTATGATCTAGCGCTCATACCTAATCTTTCCATTGCTGTTTTCAATAGTTCTTGCGCCTTTTCATCTATTTTACAATGCTCCTCCTGTAGCTTAGGAGTCATCTGGGCGTTATTATGGATTCCGGGATATTCCTTGTACCGATTGAGCTGTTTTAACCTCGCGGCCATTACTCGTGTTCGTATTTCCTTGCTTGCTTCACCTGGCATTTTACTGGCCAACTTATCATACGGTACAGGATTCACTTCAATATGCAGATCAATACGGTCCATTAAAGGACCCGAAATTTTATTCAAGTATCGTTGAACTGAAAATTCCGTATCAGCGTGCGCCTCATTTGGGTTATAAAACTCCCCGCTCGGAGAAGGATTCATTGCCGCCACCAACATAAACCCTGCTGGGTAATCTACAGTCGCTCTGGCTCGAGAAATGGTCACCACCCGATCTTCCAGCGGCTGCCTCATTACTTCCAATACTTCACGGTTAAATTCAGGAAGTTCATCTAAAAACAATATTCCATTATGAGCCAGTGAAATTTCTCCTGGTTTCGGGTTTGAGCCTCCCCCAGCAAGGGCTGCACCAGAACTTGTATGATGAGGCGATCTAAACGGACGGGCTGAAACCAACCCGGAGCCGGGAGCTAAAATACCCGCTACAGAATGTATTTTTGTTGTTTCAAGGGCCTCATCAACAGTCAATGGAGGTAATATAGTTGGCATTCGTTTGGCAAGCATTGATTTGCCTGAACCAGGTGGGCCTATCAAAATTACGTTATGTCCACCGGCAGCGGAAATCTCCAAGGCTCGCTTCACGTTTTCTTGACCTTTTACATCAGCAAAATCTATATCATACTCGCAATCATTCACTTGGAAAAAATCTGTGATAGGCTTGGCAAAATTTTCGAGTTTGCTTTTATCATTAAAGAATTCTATCACATCGATTAAACTTTCGGCACCCAATATTTCGATCCCATCTACAATTGCAACTTCATTAATATTACTCATCGGCAGAATCACACCTTTAAAACCCTCTTCCTTGGCTTTAAATGCAATTGACAAAGCCCCTTTAATTGGGCGAAGAATCCCATCTAAGGCTAACTCTCCCATAATGACGTAATCACCAACTTTGTTATCTGGAATTTCTTGGGCTGCGGCTAACATTCCAATTGCTATGGTAAGATCATAAGCGCTCCCTTCCTTTTTAATATCAGCTGGCGCCAAATTGATAGTTGTTCGTTTCACAGGAATACGATGACCGACATTTTTAGCGGCAGCAATTATTCTGAACCAACTCTCCTTTACCGCATTATCTGGCAGGCCTACCATGTAGAATTTCTTACCTTGAACTAAGTTCACTTCAACTGTTATTTTTATCGCGTCAATTCCACAAACCGCACAACCATAGGTTTTTACAAGCATATTTTTAATTTTTGAGTCAGCAAATGTATTGGAATATACTGGTAGGTTCGACAAGGAAACATGGACAGAAACATCTACTTAGCACTATGTACTACGTACATGTTTTTTGATAAAATTTTGTAATTCTTATACTAGTCTAAGCCTGTCATATTTTAATTTCAGAAAAAATTTCGGCACGATAATGGCTTCAGTCTGAATCGAATTAAATACTTTTACAACAAAGTTGATTTGCGTTCATTTGAATAACTTTAGCTTTATTCCCTAGAACATGGGTCAGTTTATCAAACTAAAACACATGAAGAAAATTTTACTTTTAATCGCAATTTTCGCCTTTGTAGGTGCAAATTATGCTCAAGACAGCAAATCTTGTTACGATCAATACTACGAGATTTTTAAAATCAGAGGAGCTGAAGAGGTTAAGAATGGCGAGCATAAGAGTGTAATTTTTAGCATGCGAAATGGGAATCATGCAGAATGTTTCTATGGGAAAGTAAGGATTGACTCAGGTTATGTAAAAGAGATGTACATAGAGTTTGAAGACGGGACCTACGAGCCCTATATCTTGACATTAAAGACGACTCATAAAATCAATATTCAAAATGGTATCTCACGAACTGTGATTACAAAAGAGGAGGAGATCTTCAATATCTTTTTTGTCAATCATATTAAGCCTCCAAAGAAAAAATACAAAAGAGCGGCTCCTCCAAAAATATCTGACTTTAAATAGTCAGGCTATTTCTTTCCAACCATAATGGCCATTGGCACATCTGTGGGCGGCAGGCACATCTCATCATTACAAACCATGTAATTGACGTTAGCTGAAAGTTTAAATTCTGCTGATGACTTTCTTACTACAATTTGCGTAAACGTAGCTTTCGTTTTAAAAAATCGAACGTTCATTGCAAAGTTTTCATCGTATTCGTTCTCGCATTTACTTTCCGCCATTTTATTTTCTGCGGAATAATCTGAAGAAGCTTCAAACGTAAATATGGTTGGAAGTGGTCCTTCATCAGATTCAAGAACCTGCGAATACAAATGCCATCCTTCTTCAAGTTCAGCAATTATTTCCAAAGTCATTGAATCTGAGGTTGAATTCCATCTGCATGAACTCGACCATTTGACATGGTTGGTTGTTCCGTGCTGAGTCATCACATTTTGGCCAACATCTTGTGGAGTCGGCAAATCATTAGAAGCGACTTTCTTTTCGCCACAGCTAATCAACAATATTGCAGCCAGAAGTATATTAAGCATTATATAAGTTTTGAATTTCATCAATTTTAAAACTAATCATTGATTATGATTTCGAACGGTTCATCTGTTGGAGGTAAACATGCCCCATCTTCACAAACCATGTAGTTAACACTTCCTTTCAGCGTAAACTTATCAGTTGTTTTCACTTTGATTTTCGCGGTGAAACTGGCTTGGTCAACAAATTCTATGATTTCACACTCCCATACAGAATCAAAATAAGTATGAGTGTGTCCCTCCTGAACATCTCCGATTACATCATAGTTGTCAGACTCTTCAAACGCGAACATTGTAGGTAATGGACCATCAAATCCGGTTAAGAACTGAGAATAGGTATGCCATCCACTATCAATATCACCAACACCTACTAATTCATATTCTTCATCAGAAATTTTATTCACAGAGAATTTCCAATCAACATGGTAGTCTACTATGCCTAACACATGTTCTCCAGTATCAACCTTGACTGAAGCAACAAAATCTCCATTATTAATTTTATCCATTGCTTTAAGACCTACTTGCAACCAATCTCCATATGCTTTTGCATCTGGCTCATAAGGCGCACAATGTGTCAACAAATACTCATCCGGACTCAATAAAGCATAATACGGCTGTGCCGAATTCCCAAATCGCATCGCTTCAAAAGTTGCCCATCTTTTACCAACATTTGTAATCGCCTTTTCTTTAATAGTCCCATCTGCTAATTGCTGCGGAACAGTCCCCTGCAACTCCGCCCTTAAAGCAACTTTATCGTCCACATACAATGAAACAACAATGTACTGTTCAAGCGCGGCTGCTACATTTTCAACTGGCCAAACATTATCTTCCATTCTACGACAATTCACGCATGCATATCCTGTAAAATCAAGCAACATTGGTTTCCCTGATTTTTTAGATAAGGCTAGACCAACACTGTAATCGGTAATATGATAATGAATCTTTGTCTCTACCGCATTATTTTCTACGATAAAATCGACCAATTGGTCAATGTCCATGATGTCTTCTGCTTTAGCTCGAAGCGCCTCGTCATCTATATCCAAAGATATCCCTTCTACCCCGTGAAGGTCGTTGTTGTACCAACTATACCAAGTGGAAGGAGGGAATCCGCTAATTAAAGTGGTTTCCCACATTTGTTTTTCTTTAGGCAAGACCCCAGGAATTAAATAGATTGCAAAGGCCAAAAATAGCCCTGCAAAAGTGAGTCTAGTAATAGATTTTTTCTGATTAGGACTATCATGTGGAAACTTAAACAGACCAAACAAATATGCCGCTGTCGCAAACGAAAGGATGACCCATATTAAATAGAAAGTTTCGTTATGAACGATTCCAAATCGGTATACAAAATCTGCGTTTGATAAAAATTTCAATGCCAAACCTAACTCAGCAAATCCAAGAACTACTTTAACTGTATTTAGCCATCCACCTGATTGCGGCATTTTCTTCAATATAGAAGGGAAAGCAGCGAACAAAGCAAAAGGTAAACCTAACCCTAAGCCAAACCCAAACATGGCCATGGTAATCGGAACTGGACCATCTTTCAATGAACCAGCAAGAACTGACCCTAATAAAGGCCCGGTACAAGAGAATGAAACTAACGCGAGTACAAGCGCCATAAAGACGATACCAAAAAATCCACCTATATCGGATGCTTTATCGGCCTTATTAGCCCATTTAGAGGGCAAGGTCAGCTCGTAAAAGCCGAAAAATGAAAATGCAAATACCAGGAAAACTGCAAAAAAGATAATGTTCAAAGTAAACCCGGTAGAAATCTCGTTTAAAATTTCAGGATCGGTTCCAGACATGTAAAATGGCAAACTAAGAATGACGTACACCGCCACGATGGACAGTCCGTAGATCACAGCCTTACCAAATCCTTTCTTCGTTTCTGCTCCTCCTTTGGTGAAAAAACTCACCGTTAGAGGTATCATCGGAAATACACATGGGGTGAAAAGCGATATCAATCCGCCTATAAAGCCGAAAAGAAATAGGGTAAGATATCCTTTATCTTCCTCCGTCATGGTACTTTCTGATTTCTCAATCTCCTTACCTCCACCAAGAGCAGTGAGAACTTCCGTTGAATTTGATACATCTGATGAAATCACAGGGTTTGCTAGGTCCACATTTTCAACTGCGGGTATCACATCTGGGTTATCTCCCTGAACTTCAGCATTATCACTACAACTGACAAATAAAATGGAGAGAAAAACGGTAAGAGCAATAAGTTTCTTCATACTTCGGGTGTTAATTTAACGGTCCAAAAGTACTCAATAAATAAGCTGTGACATAATCAATAGTTTAATATATTGTTGGAGTTAAAACAGAGACGATTGACGAAATAAACACTGATTATCAGTAAGTTAATCGCTTCACAGCTGTAATTTTTTGGAATCCTTTAAAGTTCGATGTCGACTAATCTTCGAATAGGAATGATAATTCCCTTTTTCAAAACGATGTGGGTTTCGCCAACTGCCCAGATTGTGGTTCGAACCTCTTTCAGTCCAGACTCATCCTCAAATAAAATTCGAATTTTATTGTGATGAATATTGCCTAAGGTTTGAGCGCTTCTCAGCTTGCGACTTAATTCCCGAAACTGTTCTGCTGTTTTTTCAATGGTATAAGAAGGAAAATGTAGAGACGGAATTTGTTCCTTCTCAATAAGTAGAGCTGTTTCCATGGCTTGTAAGAGTTCGTGAATAATTGACCTATGACCGTATACGATAGTTACGTTTCAAATGTTTCAATAACCAGGGTTGAGTGAGTTCCGGTTTTCACTTTAAACTCTTCACTGATCCGTCTTCCTACTACCCAGACGATCCTACCATCTTTATTTTCTAGCACCCACTGAATCGTTTTTTCCTGTTGATTCATCTTTTCATCAATAAAGAAATCACTCAGCTTTTTCGATCCATGCATTCCAAGCGGAATGAACGAATCTCCTTCCTTCCAACTACGAAGCTTCAGTGGAAATCGAATTTCATCTTTAGATAAACTGACCTTAGTTTCAATTAGCCGTTCGATGTGCGACCCCTCTTTTTCCTCGAAGTTAATTTTGAGTCCTGGAACTGAAAAATCGCCAATTTTTGTAATTGAGTACTCTAAATAAGCTGGGTTGTCGTGCTCTACAATCTGAAACGATTCTCGATCAACCAATATCTTATAATTTCCTGACTGAAGAGAGCTTCCTGATTTCGAAACAACTAAATCATCACATTGTGATTGATTAAACCCAAACCCCTGAAGCAGTCTATACTGATAGTAAATCGGAAGTTTTTTAAACCATACCAACTCAATTTTCTCAACATTAAACTCTGCCAAACACAACTCGTACCCCACATCCAAAGCTTCCTGAGCTATAGAGAGTTTCCTGCTGTTATTTTGAAAGATATCGTAGATCTCTGGCCTAATCTCCTTTAATAATGGCATGATGTGGTGCCTTATTTTATTTCTAACGTACTTAAAATCGGTATTGGAGGAATCCTCTCTATATTCCATCTCCAGGTAATTAGCATACTGCTCAATATCATTTTTTGTAAGATTGAGCATTGGTCGGATACGGTTTCCATTTAAAGGCAAAATTCCAATCAGCCCTTTAACACCAGTTCCCCTTAAAAAATTAATGAAAAAACTTTCTATCTGATCATCTAGATGATGCGCCAACAGTAATCCATCCAGCTTTTCATTTTGAGTGATTTGATCAAACCAATCATATCGCAGACGCCTAGCAACCATTTGAGTTGACTCACCGGAAACTTTTTCATTTTCAGTATCAAACTTTACCAAATGCAGCTTTATATCATGATGTGCGCAAAACTCTTCAATGAATTTTTCGTCTTCGTCCGATTCATATCCACGGAGCTGGAAATTACAGTGTGCGACTTCAACATTTAATCGCAACTTGATACAGGCATTCAATAACGTCATAGAATCGATCCCGCCACTAACCGCGATTAAGAATCTTTTGGAATCAAAATCGGGAACAACTTGAGCCAAGCTCATTTTTATTTGATCAACTACTTGATGCATTCTTAACTGCCTTAATAAGGGCCTCCGCTTTTAATTTAGTTTCTTCAAATTCTTGTTGAGGATCCGACTTTGAAGTTATCGCTCCCCCTACCATCCCAGATAGGTTTTTATTCTTCTCATTATAAAGTAGAGTTCTAATTACCACATTAAAATCAAAATCGCCATTGGGCTTAAAGTAACCAATTGCTCCTGAATAAAGACCTCTTTTAGTAGATTCATATTTTTCAATTAACTCCATGGCCTTAATTTTTGGAGCGCCTGTCATCGACCCCATTGGAAAACACGACATAATAATATCGAAATTATTCTGGCCTTGAGCTACAGTTGCAGAGACGGTAGAGATCATCTGATGAACGGTCTCGAATGAATAAATTTTACAAAGCTCATCCACTTTCACGCTATTTGGTAAAGCAACTTTAGAAAGATCGTTTCTCACTATATCAACGATCATAATGTTCTCACTGCGCTCTTTTTCATCATTCTCCAACCGCTCTATCAAGATCTTATCCTGTATTGGGTCCAAGTCTCGTTTAATAGTCCCTTTTATAGGCTGAGATATAATCCTGTTTTGAGTTCGTTTAATGAATCTTTCTGGGCTAGCGCATATCGCATACAGATGTTCGTTTTTAACAAATGTATTAAACGGTGCCTTAGTTAATTCATTAACTTCTTGATACAATCTCGTGGGATCTATTTGTACCTTCTTTGCATAAAATTCATGGCAGTAATTAATCTCATAGACATCTCCCTTTTGAATATGCTCGAGTAGATTGGAAACGTTTTGGAGGTAGTCATTTTTAGAAACACGCCATTTAAGGTCGATTTCGCTGTCAAAAACAGTTAACTCACTCTTAAGAGGCCAGGAGAAATCGCCAATTTCATTCGAAACGTCACCATTCGATTCAATTTTCACCAGAACTTGTGGAACAAAGAAGAAAGATTCTGGAAATTCCACTTTATCAGGGTTCGAACTATGAAGGTCCTCTACTTGATTTTTTAAATCGTAACCAAAATATCCAAATACCCAATCTAAACTGTTATCATTCAACCAAGTTTTCAGCTCTTCAAGAACACTTGACTTACACTGTTTTGCACTCTCATCACCCAACGCCAAATAACTATCACCTGCCCCATTTGAATTAAAATAGTAGACCAGCGAATATTTTTCGGTCAAACTTTTTAAATGCTCAACTTTCATACAATTACGCAGTGTTTTCAATTAGTTTGGCCCCTTTTTTGGAATACATTTCAACTAACATTAAGCAAAATGCGATGTTCTTCTGTAGAACTAACCATTTTTCTTAAGACATTTGCACCAAATATAAACACAATGAAGTTTAAATCATCCCGTATAATTATTGCACTGGCAACCATTTTAATATTGACCCTTGCTTTTACAAAAGGCGTAACTAAATCCAAAGTAGGACACATACACACCAATGCTCTTTGGGAACTAATGCCAGAAAAGCAAAAGGCGGACACTCTTATTGCCATTCAACGGTCTAAAATGGAGACTTTTTACAAAGAGAAGCAACGTGAATTTCAATCAAAATGGCAAACTTATGTTAAGGATAGCGCCTCTCTTTCTGGGACGATTAAGGAGCAGCGAGTAAAGGAGGTGGTAGATTTAAACAAAAGCCTTGAATCTATGCCAAAGGATTTCGATAAAGACTTAACGAAATTGAGAGAAGATAAATATGCTCCTATTAGAAAGAAAATGCAAGGAGCTGTAGATATCGTTTCAAAAGCAAACCAATACGATTATATTTTGGATAGTTCTTATGGAACGATTATTTACACCGGCAACGACACTGACAACATTATAGATCTTGTCAAAAAAGAGCTTAAAATCAAGTAATTACGCGTAAATATTGCTATCTTTACTTACGATTAATGCCGCCTTGACTAACCCCGCATTACATTGTTGAGGCAACGACTACAGAAATTTAACGTTTAGCACATTACTAATGAAGCACTTACTTACCATAATTCTCTGTTTAGCCATTGTTTCTGAGGGATTTTCACAATTTTCCCTTGTCATCAACAATGATGCATTTATTGTCCTTGACGGTGGTATTGCCGGCACTCCTATTTACTTGGTTGTTGATGAAACAGATGCAAGAGGAATTACGACACTTGGATCGGGTGGGAACATCATCTCTGAAGGAGAACACAACAAAATTCAATGGAATATTGGGACTACTGTAGATTCTTACATTGTTCCTTTCACCTCTAATAACGGTGTTGGAGACAAAAAAATTCCGTTTTCAATTCAAACTACAGGTGCGGCAGTCGGAGCTAATGGAAGATTGAGACTTTCCACTTGGGAAACTGCAGATGGAAATTTAGCGGCAACTTGGCCAGATGATGTAACTCATATTAACACCGCTGCTACTGGATTAAGTGATGGACTTAACATAGTTGATCGATTCTGGAAAATTGATGCTAACAATTATACAACACAGCCAGATGCGTTACTTGGATTCGTGTACAATGACAACAATGAAATTGCAGGAACTAATACGATAAACGTAGGAAACGAAAACACCTTGGTCGCTCAAAGTTTTGATCCAATAGGTCTAGCATGGAGAGGTAATCCGACAGGAACATCTGTTTTTTATGGATCATATACTGCACCTCAAACAGTTAGTGGTGCAGCTGTTACCAACGGAGATTTTTACGGTTCATGGACCTTGGCTTTACAGTCCTTATTGTTGCCAATTGAACTTATTGAGTTTCAAGCAGAATGTGTTAACGGTTACTCAAACATTACATGGACGACAGCATCAGAAACAAACAACGATCATTTTATCCTCGAAAGCAGTTTGAATGGTACTGATTTTAACGGAATAGCAACTATTGCTGGAGCTGGGAACTCTGTGATTCAAAATGAATACGAGTACACAGATTTCTCTACTCATCCTGGAACAATATACTACAGACTTGCTCAAGTAGATTATGATGGAACCACAACTTACTCGGACGTTGTTGCTGTAGAAAACTGTTCTGGAGACCTTGGTGACGTTAATGTCTTTTCAAATGGTGCCGGAACAGTAAACGTTAATATTAATTCGAATGCCGCAGCTGCATTTAATGTGAAAATCGTGGATACTAGAGGAAGATTAATTCTAGCACCAAAAGAACTTTCAGTAAGTGAAGGAACTAACACATTTAACCTAAACGTTAAAGATGTTGGCTTTGGAATTTACTATGTAATAATAGAAAATGCATTTGAACGATCAGTTAGCAAACTGGTTTTAAACTAAATAATAATTAAAGCGCTCTGCATAGCATAGCTGAGCCAAATGAGATTAAACTTGAGCTTTCGACCCCTAAAATTGGAAGTTCAATTGACCCTTACTTAACACTAAATTGATGAAAAGATTATTGACTATTGTAGCTGTTTCAGCAGCTTTTATTTCTACTGCTCAGAACGTAGGGATAAACACATCGGGTGCAACCCCACTTGCAAGCGCTATGCTGGACATTGACGCGCCAGACAAGGGATTGTTGGTTCCAAGGATTTCAATAGGAAACGTAGCGGCAGCAGCACCGGTAGCCGCACCTACCACTAGTCTTTTGGTGTACAACACTAACGCTGCAATTACTGGAGGAAGCGGAACAGGATACTACTTCTGGAATGGAGCTTCATGGGAAAGATTCCTTACAGGTAACCCCCTAATAGACAACGGTCTTTACCATAACACAGCCGCTGACAGAGTTAGACTTGGTGGCCCTTTAGTTGAAGCAACTACAATTACCCATGGAACTTTTAGTTTAACCCACAACTTAAATAGCACAGGAGACTTTATAGTCCAAGATAATGGTACGGATCAATTTGTAGTTCAGGACAATGGAGACGTAAGGGCAGACAACACCACGTTGTACGTAGACGCTAGTACTAACAGAGTTGGCATTGGAACAACCGCACCTACCTATCAATTAGATGTAGTTGGGAATATAGGGCATAACGATCTTATGTATCACAATGGTGACACTGATACATATTTTAGATTTCCAGCTGCAGATCAAGCTAGAATATACGCTGGTGGTGTTAGGATGATAGATTTTGTTGAGGGCGGTACGGACGCTATAACAATTAACGAAAATAGTGCTGACGTCAATTTTAGAATTGAGTCTAACAACCAAGCAAATCTATTCTTTACAGATGGTGGAACGGATGTAGTTAGTTTTAGTGGTGCGCCAGCCGCACCTTATTTCTTAGGTGCTGGAATTCCAGTTCACACTATGAATTACCCTTTTGAAGTTGGTAATGATGGTGGTGGTGGTGGTCAAATTGCTATCGCATACTACAGCGGAGGTGATCCTTACGTAATTCCGGAAGAGCCAATGGGAGCATGGGGATGGGGATATAGTGGAACTGCTGCCAATGTTTGGTGGTACACATATACCGACAACTTATCAATCGTTTCTCAGCGTAAAACAAAAAGAAATATTGTTTCAGTAACAAAAGACGAGCAATTAGAAGCTTATGTTATGAACGACATTTTAAATCTTGATGCAGATCTTTATAAGAAAAAAGGAGATTTAGACGAAAGAATTACTGGTTTAGAAAATAGATACCGTCCTCACATGCAACTTGGATATATGCTTGATGAAGTTCCTGATTATGCTTGTGACGCATCTTTTACAGGTGTAAATCCATACGCACTTACGACTATGGGACTAATTGGTGTTAAATATAACAACAAGGAAATTGAAAAATTGAAATCAGTTATCGGGTCAGGAGCTAAAATTAATGACTTTGGAAGCATCGACATGAATGGTAGTGAATTATGGATTGATTTTGATTCAGAGTTTAGCGAAAACCTTTCTGCAAAACCTGTTGTAACTATTACATCCAACAACCCAAACGTTACTATTAGTATAGTTGAAAAAACGAGTACCGGATTTAAAGTGAAAGTTTCTCAAGCTACAGAAGGATTAACAGTAGATTGGATTGCAATGGGTAAATCTAAAGCAGCTAGCTTTGACAATATTGCAACCGACATTGACCCTGCAATAAGAGAACAACTTGAAATAGGACAAGGTGAAAAAGACAGAATCTATGAATTCCACACAACCAGCAAAGGTACTGTGAATAGAGATATGGAAGCAGTAAGAACTTTAAACCAAATAGGTTCAAACCAATAATCAACCCTTACTTAATAAGATAAAATTTAAAAAGGATCTTCGGATCCTTTTTTTTATTACTTAATTTTTGAAACTATATACTCGATCCAATCTGCATTATCATTTAGACTTGGAACTAAATCCAGTTGATCCCCTCCATTCTCCTTGAATATCTCTGCAAACTCATGTCCAATTTCAATGGTAGTTTCTAAACAATCTGCAACAAATGCAGGTGAAAATACCAACATTTTCTTTTTCCCTTGTTTCGCTAATTCTTCAATGGACACATCTGCAAAAGGCTGAATCCATGGATCTTTTCCTAATCGAGATTGAAATGCTGTTGAATATTGACCCTTAGAGAGTCCTAGTTCTTTTGTAATCAATGATGTCGTTTCATAGCAAACGGCTTTATAACACAACTCACTGCCTTCTTGAACACCTTGCTCACAGTCGTGATCTATACATTCTCTTCCATCCACATAAACCTTGTCCAATTGTCTTATTGGCAAACCATGGTAAGAAAACAAAATATGATCATAACTGGCAATGTCAAATTTTCTTGCATTATCAGCGACTGCTTTTATAAAAGGTTGGTCATTGTAAAATTGACCTATAATTTCTATTTCTGGAATTGCCCACCATTTCGAAATGATATCCATTGCTTTTTCGACTGTTGACCCTGTTGAAGAGCTAGCGTAATGAGGATACATCGGAAATAATACGATTCGCTCGTAATTCTGCATTCGCATTTCAGCTAATACGGATTCTAGAGATGGATTTTGATAACGCATTGCAAAATGAACATCGATGTCAGAACCAATTGCTTCATCCACTTTTTGCGTTACACTTTGCCCATAAGTGAGCAATGGCGACTTTCCATCATTCAATTTAAACAGCTCCTCATAAATCTTGGCAGATTTTGGAGCTCTCAATGGAACTATGATCAAATTAACTAAAAGCTTACGTTTCAACCAAGGCAAATCAATAACCCTTGGATCATTAAGGAATTCTTTTAAGTACTTTCTCACATCCTTAACAGATGCAGAATCTGGAGTTCCCAGATTTATCAATAATACTCCTGTTCTTTTGCTCATCAATCTTAACTTGGTCTCAGACTAAGCGTGTAATGATCTGCCGCCAGTTGCGTCTAACGCGGCCTCTTTAACACCTTCACTATACGTTGGATGTGGATGACAAATTCTAGCAATATCTTCAGCCGAAGCTCTATATTCCATAGCTACAACTGCTTCCATAATTAAATCTGCTGCACGTGCGCATACCATGTGCACACCTAATACCTCGTCCGTATTTTTATCAGCGATTATTTTAACAAAACCAGCAGTATCCATACTAGCTCTTGCTCTACCCAATCCACGCATCGCAAACTTACCTACGTTATACTCAACCCCACTATCTTTCAACTCTTCCTCTGTTTTGCCAACAGATGCCACTTCTGGCCAAGTGTACACAACACCGGGAATTAAATTGTAATTAATGTGAGGCTTTTGACCAGCCAAAAACTCTGCAACATAAACTCCTTCATCTTCAGCTTTATGGGCTAACATTGCTCCTTTAACAACATCGCCAATAGCATAAATGCCCCCTACATTAGTCTGAAGGTGTTCATTTACTTCTACTCTACCGCGATCATCCAGTTTAACTCCAGCCTTATCTAATCCTAATCCAGCAGTGAATGGTTTTCTTCCTACGGCTACTAGACAATAGTCTCCTTCAAAAGAAACTTCTTCCCCTTTTTTATTTTTAGCTACAACGGATACAGTTTTCCCGTTATTAGTGACATTTTGAACCGAATGATTCAACTGAAACTTGAAGCCTTCTTTCTTTAAAATCTTAGTTAATTCTTTACCGCATGCTTTATCCATGGTTGGGATAATGCTACTTGCAAATTCTAGCACGGTAACTTCTGCTCCAAGTCTAGCATATACAGACCCCAATTCTAAGCCGATAACTCCACCACCGATAACAATCAGGTGTTTTGGAACTTCCTTCAGCGCTAACGCTTCAGTAGAAGTAATAATTCGCTTTTTATCTGGTTCCATTCCTGGGAAAAAATTCGGTTTAGAACCAGTTGCAATAATCGAATACTTTGTCTTAATCGTCTCTTCCTTTTTCCCAGAAACCTTAATTGTGTTCTTATCTATGAAAGAACCTGTACCGTGGATAATATCGATCTTATTCTTATCCATCAAAAATTTCACCCCATCACAAGTTTGACTTACCACCTTGTTCTTTCGGTCGATCATTTGCTTGATATTTACTTTAACGTCTTTAACATCAACACCATGCTCTTCAAAGTTATGCGTGGCATTGTGGAAATGTTCAGAAGAATCTAGCAATGCTTTAGAAGGAATACATCCCACATTTAGACATGTACCGCCAAGGGTATCATACTTTTCAATGATTGCAGTTTTAAATCCAAGTTGAGCACATCTTATTGCAGCTACATATCCTCCAGGACCAGATCCTATTACGGTTACATCGTAATTCATATTCTTAAAGTTAGCTTACGAAAGTAAGAAATTAGCTTTACTAAGTTACGTCAGGAACCGACTTTGTGCGCGTAAACCAATAATAATACCTTATGCCAATTGCTAGTATTAGCGGTTTAGCTGCTGAATTAAATTCTTGAGGGAAAAGAATCCAAAATAAGAAGAAAGCAAAATAGAATATAGCCAGTACTAAAAATAGTTTATGTAGTTTTTTTCTAAACTTCTTAAACACCATCAGCAGAGGGATTATCAAATGAACCGGGTTCGCCCAAATAATATTATAGTTTGAATCGGTGGTGGTGTGCTCGGTTCCAAACCATAGAAATAAGATAATAAACCCTGCAATTGCCATTAACGTCATAAAGAATCCGTCAAATATTCTAGAAGCAAGATCCAATTTGAAAAACACCAACAATGCTGCAATTATCATTATCGTCCAGAAAACAAATGTTGGATTATTTATTACGGATGATTCAGTAGTATGTTTTGGAAAATCCAAAATCAACTCTTGGGATTTCGCAATTTTCTGATCGCCAATTTTTGAAGCCAACACCGCCTCCTCTAAATAGAATGGTAAAAACAATAGTTCAGCATTACTGGCTCTGCGATCAATTTTTGAACCCAGTCCAAGGTCTATTCCAAAATCCGACCATGGCTGCGATTCTAAACCAACATCAATCGTGTTTCTGAAGGTAAGCTCACCTGCGTCTTTGTGTTTCGCCCATTGAAAAGATTCACCATAAATTTCTTCTAGAATGTTTCTAATCTTGGTTGCGCAATTATCGAAAAAGAAGTCGTAGCGATACATTCGATTTGCAGGTGTGTCATTATCAAGAAGTAATTGCCACAACTTGGTCTTTTGATCTCCTGTCAGATTTAGTTCAATCTGCCGAACTGATCTTTCGCTTACTTTATATTCAAATAGAAAATAATCAGCTGGCTGGACATCTAGAAAGTAATCAAGTTTACCTTGAGCAAACATTATTGTAAATTCCACTTGACTCTCGCCTGGGTCAAACATGCCCCAGTTAAACACTTTATCAAGGTTGGATGCGGGGTCTTGGACGCGCATAGCGCTATGCCCATGCAAAGAATAAACCTCAGACCCAGCATCACAAGTAATTAAGCTGAACTTAGCTTCACTACTTAGCGGTTGGCTCAATCCGAGATGTGCAATAAAACCTAATAATATAACAATGAAAATTCTCACGGTGTGAAGATAAAAAGAACTGCGGGAAATAAGTGAATCCTAAAACTAGTAACTCATCAAATACATCTTTCCAAATTCTTTTTTGAAATAAGTATCGGCACCTGACTCTCGAAGTTCAACGTCTTCGCCACTAATCTTTGTAGATACGGTATAAAAGTAAACACCTGCTCCTAACCTATCTCCAAACTGGTCTCGACCATCCCAATAATAGTCGGTTATGTTTCTTCCTATTCTTAATGCGCCTAACTCGTCCCGCATAATTTCTCGAACAACTCTTCCCGTTTGAGTCATAATCTGGATTTTAAAATAATCTGGCACAACGCTACCAGTTAAAGTAAATACAAATTGCGTTCGGGTAGAAAATGGGTTTGGATAATTCATAACTTCCGTAATAGTGGATTTGGTTATTACCTCAAATTCTATTTCATAATCAATATCGCCAGAAGCATTGGCAGACTTATCTTTCGCTTGAATCAATAACTTATAAGTACCATCTATCGTGTAGTTCGGCTCATATTCTATTGAACATTTATTGTCAGATCCAGTTGCTGGAATAAACCGCATATTTTCAATTCCAAGTCCATCTCTAAACCGCAGAGAATTCAACCCTGTTTGACCAGGAGATAATAGGAATAGTTGGAAATTTGAAGTATCGTCCTCACTATCGAAAATAAAGTACGGGTTTTCATCATCAAGGGTAACCGTAATTAATGGCTTCGCACTAACAATATCTCTATTCAGAATATGTAACCCATCAAAAGTGACATCCAAGATTGGGTTTATTTTATCCGTTTCTGCATGGAAGTCAATAAAGGCAACATTGTTAAAGTAATACTGTTCATTTTGATCCTGAACGTTTGTAGTGGTGTATGGGTTAGCTTCAATCCAAAACCTATTGTCTTCAGGAATGTTCGCTGTTGAAATGGTGATTGTATCCAGCAGAACATCCCCTGCCTTTAACGAGTCTTGTCTTGGGTAATTGATAAACTGCCTCAGGTTATTATTATCTTCTACAGAATAATGGACCAATAAACTATCAAAATCAAAATCACTAATATTTTCTATTGCAATTGCAAATCGTGCAGAATCTCCATGGGTTATACTATCATTAATGGAAAAGTAGTATCCTTTTTTCTTATTGATAGCCAGTTCTGGAGCAGGATCATACAACACCTGCCATCGCTCAGTTTGCGCTGGAGTTTGAGAGATATCATCTCCGAAAAACCCTTCTAGAACTGCAAAAGGATAAATCGATGCGTCTAATATTAAATCTAAATTCAGTGCAGAATCATTTAATGAAAAGGTCGAGTCTAATATTAAGTCTTGCACTCCTGAATACTTCTCACCGTAAAGTTTAATCCTAGTACTATCCGTGTTCGGCAACTCATAAGGATGTTGTTCCCAAAACAATTTATTCCATTTAAGTGCTGGACCAATTTTAGTGGATGCCATAAAACCAGATTGGGCGAAGTCCAAAGAATCTGACAAGGTTATCGTTTCTCTAATTCCTAACGAATATGGCTGAGAATAAACTTCAGAAGCGGAGGTCGGATCTCCTTTTCTACAAAAGAAAATAAACGACTCATCCACTCTTGGCACCGCCATGCTATCAGAACCAAGCGTTACGAGCTTACTATAAAGACTTGGTGCAGTTGCATCCCAACTGGCGTAATCTGTACGCCAAACCGTATAAATTAAAATGTAATGTCCGTCTGGAATGGTGTCAATCATGGTTTCTACAGCCGCCATCTGCGCTGGATCCGTTTGACGAAATTCAAAGAAATAATCTGCTCGATCTCTGCTTGAAAAGTTGATATTAAATTGGCCAAAATGATTCTCCCAAAACAAAGTGTCATTGTTTGAATCTACCTTTGGAGAGCCCCATGGCCTAAGTGTAATTGGATCAATTACACAAATATGAATGTTAGGATATGAGCTTCCACTATACGTATTATAATCCTGCCGATCTGAGCCAATAAAGTAATTGCAATATTTCTTATCTGAATTAAACATGTTGTTAACGGTATTACATGTTAACACTAATGAAGTCTCCCCTATTGTGAACTCTCGCAAAGGTTTGTCATAACCAATATTTGTAAATGAATTATTTTTAAACTGATGAAAATGCGCTTGTCCCCAGCCATTTCTTCCTGGGATGTATTGAAACGATCGTTCTTTCCAAACTAAAGTGGTGGAATCTGCAGCAGCACGCCAAAAATAGACTGTGCTGTCTGTGAAAATTAATGTGTCAGCTGCTGGAGAAGCAACGTTTATCCATAAATCCGGATCTATTTCCACTACTCCGCCATCTGAGATTATTGTTTGTGATTTTAAAAATGGAGAATCGAAAGAGTCTATAGTGTCCACTTGAAATTGGTACGTTCTAACAGGTGCAAATGGATCTACCGTTGAGGCTTTTAAAGTCATTTTAGGATTAGGCACAATCGCATAATCATACGGATAAATTGGTTCGATTCCATCTAACTGAAAATAAGCCGAGTACACTAATCTGTTATTGTTAATGTCATCATATTGTTCAGGAAACTCACTTGGTAAATCCACCTCTATTGAAAATGTATTTATCCCTTCCGCTACAGAAGGTTGAAGAGGAAGTTTAAGCACAACTGTATCTCTAAATGAGGCTTTAGGAATATCAAATAAGTAAAGAGAATCTACACCACTTGGGAACGTTCTAGTGACTTCAAAAGAAATTGAGTCTCTAATCGCTTGACCTATGTTAGTAACAACTATATTTAAATCAAATGAATCTGTAGCAACGGTTATTTGTTCTGGAGTAATAAATACTCTTGACAAATCAAGCACCAACTCAGGCGCATTATGAGGATTTATCCGAATTGCAGGATCTCCCTGTATAGATAGATTCCCAATACTACCTGCCTCCGTAATATGAGCCGAACTTAAACTTAATGATTTGGCATACTGAGAGGCTTGGCCAATGGTCTTTCCGTATAACGTATCGCAAAAAGCTTCATAAAATCGTTGCGTGTAAGAATTTAATCCGTTGGTAAAACCAACCTTAACCGTTGAAATAAAACATATGGCTCCTTGGTCTGGAAGTATCACAAAATTTTCAGTAGCGCTAGTTGTATAAGCCTGATGCATGTCTCCTGCAAAACAACCGAGCCCTAAGACTACCGGATACTTTCCATAGTTACCCCAACTGTCCGGACTATCAATATTCTGATCAAATCCTTCCGTACTTGCGTGACCGAAAAACGTGATTAATGAAACTCCGTCTTCAATTCTTTGATTAACCTCATCAAATAAAACTGGCGTAATTGGATCTGTCGTTACTTTTAAATAAGTATCAATTTGACCTCCAAAAGTACCTTCATCTTCATACGTCTGTTCATAGTTAAACAAAAATCCTGCAAGTTGATTTTGCTCACTTTCGGTAGCTCCACCACCAAAGTGAAGTCCCCATTTTTGCCATTCTTTATCGTCAATTGTATAGATTGAATTTGGGTCTTGAGCAGCCTCGTGCAAGACTATTTTATCCAGATAATCTGTAACTTCTTGTCCAGTCTTAACTGATATCCGACCGGTAGGTATTGAAGCTTCCAAAGTCAAATCTAAACTTGTTTTCGTAAAAAAGTCATCGGAACTAGGGTAACCAATTGAAGGCACTAAACAGGTTTTATATTCAAAAATTAAACCTTGTACTGTACCCCAAGTAAAGTTCCCTGTGGCAAAATTACCTTCTGACGCCTCCATTACAGATTTACCAATAACGAATAAATGACTGGGCTGTGTTGGCCAGTTGCCCGATGCATACGAACAGAACCTTCTGATTCCTAACCCGCTTTTCACAACTCCTCCTCCGAACTGTCTATACATTTCATCCACATCTATCACTACCGTGTCATAACTTCCACCAGCTGGTGATGACCGATATGCCCCATAATCCATTGCTTCTGGGTACAACGATTTATGAGTCACGATAATAAATGCCGAGTCTAAATTTAGCGAACCGTAGTCCCTGAAGAGCCCAGTTTGCATTACCGGAACGACCTTGGTACCAGATGGCCCCACACTCAAATCAGTAACATTAGTGATTTGAGAATCATCAAAATAAAGTAGTTTTTGTTCGGTTCCAGCTGCATTGTCTGGAACTAGGGCTTCGTGTAATCCGCCCGCTGAAACTAAAGTGACCTGCTTTAAAGTATCCCCGCTAAACAACCATAAGTTTGGGTTTGCTCCATTTAAATTGGACATGGTTATATAATGCTTTGAACTTCCAATCGCATCTAATTTAAAATCAAATGAACTAGAATTTTCAAAATCAAAAGTATGAGGGTAGGTGACCAGAACCTCTCCAACAGCTTGATAGTCTGAAGCTTGACCAAGACTTTGAGATCGATGTTTAACACTTGTGCTGCTTGAATGAATATCCGAATTTGAGATATTAAAAGTAGAGCGAATCACTGCGTAATCTATATATGTTGTATCGATTACATCAACTTGAACTGCAGACGCATCCGTATAGCTTACAATCAGTTTATGATTAAATCCGATTGACGCAGCGTCTGCGGCACTTGCGCCACATGAAACAGTCTCAACTATGGCACCAGGAGCACTTGCAGAATAATACGCGTTAGCGGTACTAATAATTGAAGTTCTGGAAGATCCCATTCCGTGTCTCAAGGAAGCCCATCCTTCTCCACTTTCATACATAGATCTTGACAAACCTTCATATTGATCACCTACATAATACTCATCCCAATAATGAACTGAATTTGTTCTCCAACAATAATTACTAGGCGTATAACTTCCAAAAGCTACGTCCGTCTCTGTTTTAATACGCTTATTTGTAATGGACGCATTTACTGTTAAAAAATATCGGATGCTGTCGCTTGAAAAAGATTTCTCTCTATTTAATATGAGGCTTTTATCATTCCACAACTCCGTACTATCTAGCCAAAGTCCGTTCTTTTTTCCGTAGAACAAAATAAAATCTGTTGCGTCAAAAACTCCGTCAGATTCACCCTCAACATGAATATATTGCTCTTGATCTCTCCCGAATATTTGCAGGTTTCTAGGGTCAAGAGTCGCGATATTATCGCCCGTTTCCGCTAATACGTTTGATAAGGTTGTAAAGTCAATCTTGAAAACGCCTGATTGAGCAACTGGAATCTCGTAATACTTCTGAGAATAGTTAATCCACTCGTTACCATATTGACTAAATGCCATGACTGGAAGTAAGCTCAAAACGATAAGAAGGTGGCGAATCATCTAATTAATTTGTGGGTTTTACTACATCGAATTTAAGTGAGAAAATATTCGAATAAAGCGCAGCAGATGCATTACCTAAATCCGTAAGCGCATAATCAATGGCTATCCTCTTAATTTTAACACCAATTCCTATATTAGGTTGAAACGTAAGAGTCTCATTGTTAGTTACATCTAAAATGTATTGCATATTGCCAATTCCAGTTCTAAGAAACACAAGCCCGTTGTAGCCAAATTCGATTCCTAAATGTGGGTCTATACTTGCGAAATTAGATTTGATCAACGTGTTTCTTTTCCCATCAAAAGTTATGTCTAAACCTACTTCAGGT
The DNA here is from genome assembly GCA_047639575.1 of Parvicellaceae bacterium. Classification (GTDB taxonomy): domain Bacteria; phylum Bacteroidota; class Bacteroidia; order Flavobacteriales_D; family Parvicellaceae; genus JBLIOB01. The sequence continues at coordinate 18,005 of JBLIOB010000007.1, read as the reverse complement.
AAAATGCTGAATTTCTCCTTTATTTTAAAGGACCTAGCTACTCCTAAAAGCAATCGAGGCAATGTTATTTCGATCGAGTTAGATGGTATTTCATTTCCGGTTAGTGTAAACGTTTCAATCATTTGATCATTTAACGTATATGACCAAGCGTTGAAGGTTGTAGTTATATCTCTGAAAGTCGCCCCAAACTGCCAATCTTTGTGCTCATACCTAGCGCTTAAGTCAATTCCAAAGCCCCACGATTTACCAAATGAACCTACTTTCCGATGAATTATTTTAGCATTCCCTCCAAATTCAATTCCTTTTATTTTTCTAGCATACGAAAACAAAAAACCATAATCAGCCGCAGAAAAGGTTGTTATTTTATCGTAGTCGATATTTCCTTCGGCATCAATTAATTCAGTTGTATTTGGAATATCATCTACTCCAAACCTTATCATTGAAATTCCAAAAGCACTTACACTGTCAATTCTTTTTGCAAAAGATCCGTAGTCATATTTGGCCAAACCAGCGAAATATTCAGCATGCATCAAACCAACATGAATTTCATCATTCAAATGCAACAACCCTGCAGGATTCCAGTATCCAGCGGTAATGTCTGTCGTTGTAGCTATTACACTATTAGACATTCCAAGACTTCTAGCGCCCACACCGATTTGAAGGAACTCATTAGAATACTTTGGAGTTGCGTCAGATTCTGATCCACTTTGAGCCATAAAGCCAGCGGATGAAAATAGAATTACTAAGGTGGTTAGATATCTCATTCAATTTTAAAAATACAATAGTTTTGCTATGGTCAGCACATATAAAGGGTTAAAACCGCTTATTCGCTAATAAATTGCCCCATTAATCACTATTTTGCGGTCAAATGTCAATTATCAAACATATCCCAAATGCCATCACATCGGGTAATTTATTGTGTGGTTGCTTAAGTATCATCTTCGCAGCTGAAGGGCATCTACTTTGGTCCGCATATATGATTTTCATAGGAGCCGCGTTCGACTTTGGCGATGGATTAGCAGCAAGAGCACTTAAAGTTCAATCTGAATTAGGCAAACAGTTAGATTCATTGGCAGATATGGCAACTTTTGGAGTAGCTCCAGGCGTATTAATGTATCACTTCCTTTTTAGCTTAATCCCTTACTTTTCTCAGGACTTTGATTATGGATTCTTGGGGCTCACGAATTGTTGGGGTCCAACTTTTAGTGAAGAGTTAATGTCTTGGATTGCATATGCTGCATTTCTAATCCCCGTTTTTAGTGCAATACGATTAGCAAAATTTAATCTTGACGACTCACAAACAAATGAATTCAGAGGATTAGCCACACCAGCCTGCGCGATTTTATTCGCAGGTATTGTTGCTTTTTCGACCTACGGAACGTTTCGTTACTCTTCATACCAATCTAACGATCCGACTTCATCTTTTTGGGACTGTGGTGAATATATCACTTCAGAAAATCGATTATTGGATGAAGAAAATCCTGAGACAATAAAATCACTTGAATCCTATTTAAAGCGAGAACAATATGGATCTTGGCCCATCACTAATGGACAATATTCCACCAATAGAGACTCCTTATTGAACAAGGACTCTTTAAAAACTGAACACTTTTTCCCTCACATGTATATGCCTGACAGTGCGGCACTAATACAAAAATCTTTGCTTCTCCCAGAATACTTGAATTATCCTGAACCTTCTTGGTGGGACAAAAACCAAATTGAAGTCAAATTTTACTCATTAATCGCATTAATATTAATCTTTTCATTGTTGCTACTTGCGCCAATTCGCATGTTCTCTTTCAAGGTTAAATCGCTAAAATGGAATGAAAACGAAGTCCGGTATATATTCTTGGTCGTTTCGATCGTACTAGTTTCGCTTGTACCAATATGGTTTAATTTTTTCCTGGTTTTTCCATCTGTAATAGTGGCCTACGTGCTGACGTCCATAATTAACAATGTGCTCAATCGAAAAGTTAAAAAGACCTAATCTTTTTAAGGTGTTTCATTCTCATTAACTAATTCCACGTACTTTGCGCTTGACTTATTATGAGCCTAGCCAAACACATACCGAATACGCTAACATCTTGTAATTTATTGTGTGGTTGCTTAAGTATCATCTTCGCAGCTGAAGGGCATCTACTTTGGTCCGCATATATGATTTTCATAGGAGCCGCGTTCGACTTTGGCGATGGATTAGCAGCAAGAGCACTTAAAGTTCAATCTGAATTAGGCAAACAGTTAGATTCACTGGCGGATATGGTAACGTTTGGAGTAGCTCCAGGATTACTTGTTTATTTCACACTATCTCATCCTTATTTACAAGGTTTAGATTGGCCAATGAATATTGGGAATGAATATCTGCCTTCGAGCTTCCTTCCTATTGCTAGCAAGGACTCTTTGTGGATAAACCTTGAGGAAGGGTCAACACCATTACTCCTTAATTACTTGCCGTATTTAAGTTTAATCATCCCAGTCTTTTCAGCAATTAGACTTGCTAAATTCAATATTGATGAAAGCCAAGAAACAGAATTCAAAGGCCTTGCAACCCCCGCAAATGCGCTGTTTTTTGCAGGTTTAATTATCTTCTTTATTCCAATTTTAAATTGGCCAAACGAGGGCATAGGAGTTTGGGGATTGAGTAAAACTGGGTTTATTTCAGAAGGCATGAAGGTTGATTTTAAAATTTACATGGTCGCGCTATCGGCTATCATGTCACTTATGTTAGTCGTCCCTATTCGAATGTTCTCCTTCAAATTCAAATCTATGGGCTGGAAAGGAAATGAAGTACGGTACCTTTTTATGGTTGTTGTTCTGTTGAGCATTTTAGGGGCATTGTTAATAAAAAACATATTCATTGCTGCTCCAATAATCATACTTTTGTACATCATTGTTTCAATGATTAATAACTTATTTAGAAAGAAAAATGAAATTCAAAGCTGAGATAGACGTAATGCCACTTGAGGCCATTTTAGACCCACAAGGAAAAGCAGTTACTCAAAGTTTGTCAAACATCGGATTAGAAGCGATTTCTAACGTTAGAATTGGAAAACACATAACATTGGTTGTAGAGGCCGATTCTGCTGATACTGCCAACGGTAAAGTTGAAGATGCATGTAAGAAAATGCTTTGCAATGAAATTATGGAAAGCTACTCGTTCGAGCTTTCTGAAGTTTGATCTTCTTCCATTTCTAGATTACTGCGTTTTCGCAATTCAAAGTTTTGGCCTAAGTAAACTTTTCTAACCACTGGATCGGCAGCCAATTCTTCCGCGGTTCCAGACCTTAATATTTTGCCTTCGAAAAGTAGGTATGTGCGATCTGTAATAGACAATGTTTCCTGGACATTATGATCTGTAATTAATATCCCAATATTCTTTTTCTTTAACTGAAAAACGATCCGTTGAATATCTTCAACCGCTATTGGATCTACCCCTGCAAACGGTTCATCTAGTAATATAAAATCAGGGTCAACGGCTAGCGCCCTAGCAATTTCTGTCCTCCTCTTTTCCCCTCCTGATAAATTCTGACCTTTGTTTTTTCGAACATGGTTTAGACTGAATTCTTCGAGCAGCTCCTCTAATCTCAGCTTCTGTTCTTTTTTGGATTTTTTGGTCCCTTGCAGAATGGCCTTAATATTATCTTCAACTGTTAATTTTCTAAATACCGAAACTTCTTGTGGCAAGTAACCAATCCCCATCTTTGCACGCTTATACATCGGTATAGACGTAATATCTTTGTCGTCAAGAAACACCTTACCACTTTCTGGCTTAACTAACCCTACTACTATATAGAATGATGTGCTTTTTCCGGCTCCATTAGGCCCTAGTAGCCCAACAATTTCTCCTTGGCTTACTTCTACAGAAACTTCCTGCACCACTTTTCTGCCTTTATAGGACTTACATATTTTCTCAATCTTAAGCGTGCTCATTAAAAATCAATTTGAAATTTACCTCTAATACCAAATTTAAAAACGTCAATTCCTGGATAAGTATTGTCCCAATACGACATTCTCCATAATGCTTCTAATCTGATGACTTTGAAAATGTTCTCCACCCCGATTGATGCTTCCGCATATGGTTTTTCTCTAAGAGTAGAACTGAAAAACGGTAACTGCATTTCATTCAAATGTTTATTATTCAGTCTGCCATAGATCGCTTTCAATGTTGCCACTTCCCTCCATTTTAACTTTCGCAATAAAGGAATTTTGTTAAGCAGCAAGCCATCAAAATGATGCTCTACTGAAGCGCTAATATATTCATCACTTATGAATTCTACTATGTTCATCATATTAAAGGAAAAGTCATTATAAGTCCAAGTCTCGTTTCCTGCGTGAATCTCCAATAAAGGGTATGGTAATGATCCCCATATTTTCCCGACCTCAATTCGGTACTTCATGTTACCAAAAATCCCCATAGGAATCTTATGTTGCCATCCGAATATTGCTTTATGATATTCATAATCACTTCCAAGAACTCCTTTCATTCCATACGTATATTGAACAGTAATGATTGGCTTTTTTGTACCTAAACTAACTCGATCAAACTCTCCAGAAATGTATTTTTCTTTATGCGCCCATCTAGCTCTAAACGTCACTTCCGAGGCAGTAATCGAGTTTCCATCGTTTAAAAAAGGTTCTTCATTGAACTGAAACGTTGGTATTATACCTAAAGGCCCAAATTGAGATCTTCTCAAGAGCAACGTAGTCTCCAATCCTTCAAACCATTCTCTGGTATAAGAGAATCTATACTCCTCAATATTAGACAATTTGTTCAACGGGTTTCTTCTTAAAAAGGACGACAGTACATTATCACTCCTAAATGCATTTTGGCTTAGTCCGAGTTGCTCAATGTCATTTTTATAGACCATATGAACCATCCTTCTAGGGCTTTTGGTTATAAAAAACCTAGTTCCAAACCCATATTTCCATGCTTGATCTCGCACACCGTATGCCCCGTAAGCCGATAGTTCAATCATTTTACTAAAAGCATTACTAGATCTTATTCCTAAACTAAATCGATTTCCTTCGACCTCATTAAAACTATAAATTGACGAATAAGGGCCTATTTCGATGGGACCAATAACTTTCCAGCCACCAATTAAAGTGGAAATCATATTTATATAAGTTCTAATAATGGGAAGATTTCCAAGCGTGTCCATCATTTCGAATACACCTTTTTGATTAGTTGTAAGTGTATCATGCCTGTTTTCCACCCAGAACGAGTCTGCCTTGTTTGCCGCATCTTCAAGCACAATTATATTATCTGGACCTGAATAAAACTCTGCGGGTCTCGGCTGATTTATCTTGAAGTCTGAATACGAAGTGTTTTTTCGGCCATAGAAGCCCATTTCACCATCCAGTAAATAGAAATCAACCCAAAGTTCGTCTTTCGTTAACATCCAAACTTCATCTTCAACTTGGGAAAACTCTTGCGTCACTTTCAGATCCTGGACAAAATTGATATTTGCATCTGCCGCAATATTCCCTTCGATCCTACGAATAGCATAGGTTGTATCATGCACATACAGATCTCCGTAAAACGTAAGCTCTCCCACCCGTTTTGGGAGATAACGAATATGATAGCACCAGTATCCGTCAACATCAATAGAGTCTAATAAGTAGTATTTATAATGAGCGAAACCGTTATTCGCTATTGGGCTTATGAAGTTCTTACCAAAAACTGGAACATGATTATCGTAAATATTTATCTGCTGATACATATCTCCGGTAAACTGAGAAACACTTTCATTGTTGATTCCAGAAACCCGATTTGCTTTAATTACTTCTTTATTTTTTTTTGGCTCTTTTTGAAAATAATAATCAGATAGTGATTCAGTCATAAAGATTGGCAAGTAATCTTTACGTTCTGTTGTATCAATATTATCAAATATGAAATCAAATTTTCTAAACCATCTTTTATCAGTAAAACTTGAGTCAATATTATTTAAGTCCAGCTCAATCTTATTGTAAACTTCATACTCATATGTACTTAATTTTTCTCGATTGTTAATCTTCTTATTAGCTATCACCTGCCTCATTATAGGATGAGCAGGGTTTTCTCTTTTTGTTGGAATTATGGTAATTGGAGGTAATCCTTCTACTTGTTCTATTAAAACTGCATTAATCTCTTGACTTTTATCTTTTTCAATCCTAAAATACTGGGTAATAAATGTTGGATAGGAAATCTCAAGTGTATCGGTTCCGTAATAGGACTCTAGCACATAATTACCTTCCATGTCAGCCGTTGTACCAACTTTAGTCCCTTTGAACTTAATAATAACACCGGGTAGCGGATCTCCAAACGTAGAATCTGTGACCACACCGTAGACCTTGGTCTTTTGTGCAAATAATGCACTCGAGCAAACCAAAAACAAAACCAACACGTACAGCTTTTGCCGCATGAAGTAAATTTACTAAAGATAAGAACGCTAAGCTTCTAGTTTTCGTCTAATTACCAACTTAGAGACATAAATTCCTGATTCGTAGAGAAGCATGATAGGAATTGCTACCATAATTTGTGAAATCACATCTGGAGGCGTAATCAAGGCGGACATTACCAATACGATGACAATTGCATGCTTCCTATACTTCTTAAGAAGTTCTGGAGTCAACAACCCGAGTTTGGTACCAATATAAATAACAACCGGCAATTCATAGAATATTCCAGATAGAAGCGTAGTAGTAGTTATTAAGTTTATCAGCGAACCACCTTTTGGAGTTGTATGAAATTCAGGAGTCATTTGATAATTCCCAAAAAACTGGATACATAACGGTGAAATAAGGAAATATCCGAATAGTACGCCCATGAAGAAGAGTAAAGACGCCCAGAACATTACTCCTTTCGAAACTGATAATTCTCTTTCTTTCAGCGCTGGTTTAACGAACCCCCACACTTGATAAAAAATAAATGGGAATGCAACGATAAATCCACCTACGATAGCAATATACATATTAGAGTTAAACTGACCTGTAAGCTCTGTATAGATAAATTTCTCCACTTTAATTTGTTCCACGCACATGGAATCTTCCAAGCCGATTGAACTTCCAATTTTACACATAACTCGGTATGAAATAAAATCAGTCTTTACCATCCCCAAATAAAGATTTTCAATAATTTCTTTCGTGAAAATAAAAATAACTACAGCGACTAACATTATCGCTACTGCACTTCTAACCAACCTCCATCTTAGTTCTTCCAAATGCCCTAAAAAGGACATTTGTGCCGTTGGTTCTTCCGTATTTTGACTTTGATCACTCAATTCGGAGCAAAAGTAGCACAATTAAGGTGCACAATTGAAAGAATTTATCGATAAAATATGTCGGTTAATAACGCTTTTTATTATTGTAGCCTACAAAAATCCACCACCTATCTAAAAATATAGGAATTAACTTCATTTTGATTTATATTAGTAATAGGATAATGCCACTTAGAAATTTTAGAAAAACTATTCTTAATTACTTTATCAATTTAGCAAGTAGTAAATGTTAGCAACAACAACCGCATCACTTAGAGAGGAATTACAAAAATATTTCGGGTTTGACACTTTCAAAGGAGAACAAGAACTCGTTATTCAAAATTTAATGGCAGGAAATCACACTTTCGTGATTATGCCAACTGGAGGTGGTAAATCCATGTGTTATCAGCTTCCCGCATTAATGTCTGAAGGGGTTGCGATTATCGTATCTCCTCTAATAGCCTTAATGAAGAATCAAGTTGATGCAATTAGGCATGTCAGTGACCGAGATTCTATTGCGCATTACATGAATTCCTCTCTTTCTAAAACAGACATTGGGAAGGTAAAGGAAGACGTGAAAAACGGACTTACCAAACTTTTATACGTTGCCCCTGAATCTCTTACCAAAAGAGAGAATATTGAATTTTTAAAGTCGGTTACCGTTTCTTTCTTTGCCATTGATGAGGCACATTGTATTTCTGAATGGGGGCATGATTTTAGGCCAGAATATAGAAGGCTAAAACCTATAATGGAAGATATTAAAATCGCTCCAATTATAGCACTAACTGCAACAGCAACGCCAAAAGTTGCTCAGGATATTCGAAAAAACCTTGGAATGGTGGATGCTAAGGTTTTCCAGCAATCTTTTAATAGGGATAACCTATACTATGAAGTTCGACCAAAAAAAGAAGTTCAAAAAGAAATTATCAAATACGTTAAAAAGCACCCTGGGAAATCTGGAATTCTATATTGTTTAAGTCGGAAAAAGGTTGAAGAGTTGGCCGAAGTTCTTCAAGTAAATGGTATTAAAGCGTTAGCGTATCACGCTGGCATGGATGCTGGGACAAGGGCAAGACACCAAGACATGTTTTTGATGGAAGATGTAGATGTTATTGTAGCTACAATAGCTTTTGGGATGGGCATAGATAAGCCAGACGTTAGGTTTGTGATCCATCATGATATTCCAAAAAGTTTAGAATCTTATTATCAAGAAACTGGTAGAGCTGGGCGAGATGGTGGCGAAGGAAATTGCGTAGCCTTTTACAGCTACAAAGACATTGAAAAATTAGAAAAATTCTTACACGGGAAACCAGTAGCTGAGCAAGAAATTGGTCGACAGTTATTATTGGAAATGGTCTCCTATGCAGAAACGAGTATTTGTAGAAGACGCTTTGTGCTGCATTATTTTGGGGAGGTTTTTGATGACGAGAATTGTTCTGAAATGTGCGACAATTGTAGAAACCCAAGAGAGAAATTCGAGGGGAAAGAGATTGTCGGGTTATTGTTAAAAACAATAGAGGAAATTAAAGAGCGGCATAAAGCAAAGTATGTTAACGACTTCCTTATTGGAAACATTACTAGTGAAGTTAAAACCTACAAACATGACCAGCATGAATTGTTCGGAACTGGAAAAGAACATGGGGAGTCGACTTGGAATGCAGCAATCAGACAATCAATTGTTGCTGGGTTTTTGACTAAAGACGTAGAGAATTACGGACTACTGCAACTAACCGAGGCTGGTCATGAGTTTAAGCTCAACCCAAAAAAATTCGAGTTATATAAGGAACATGATTATTCTGGAATGCCAGATGATCCAAATTTGATTGTCAACCAAAAAGGTAATGCTGGCGCAGCAGACGACCAATTATTTAAAATGCTAAAGGATCTTCGGAAACAAATAAGCGCTCAGAAAAAAGTACCTCCTTTTGTTATTTTCCAAGACCCATCTTTGGAAGACATGGCAACTCAGTATCCTATAAATGATGAAGAACTTCAAGGAATAATTGGAGTTGGCATTGGCAAAGCTAAGCGATATGGCTTGCCATTTATGGCGTTGATTGCTAAGTACGTTGAGGAGAATGACATTGAAAGACCGCAAGATTTAGTTGTGAAATCCATTGTTAAAAAAAGTGGATCAAAAGTCAATATCATCATGAATATCGACCGAAAACTGCCTCTTGAAGATATTGCTCAATCGCAAGGGAAGAAGCTGAACGAACTAATTACCGAAATTGAACACATCGTTTCCTCAGGGACTAAAGTGAATATCAATTACTACATAGACGACATGATGGATGAAGATGCCCAAGGTGAAGTTTATGATTACTTTATGGAAGAAGCGGAATCTGATTCTGTTGATGATGCCATAGTTGAATTCGATGGCGATTATAGTGAAGAAGAAATTCGATTAATTCGAATTAAATTTATGAGCGAAGTGGCTAATTAATCAGTTGCTCACAATAGTTTTCAGCTTCTCGTATCTCAATAATTTAAAATGGATTCTCTCCTCAGGATTTGCCAAGTTATTCTCTTCTTTAGGCAAGTATGTGAAGGAAACATAGTCATTCTTACCTGGAATCACCCTACCTAGTACATCTTGAATATTGAAAGTAGACATTCCAGCTAGAAAAGACTTATTGGTAAGCATTTTCGCTTCATTTCGAGCTTTACCAATTGAAGTCAAATAAAATGTTGCAATGATATCCCCCTCTGTTTCTGCTCTAATTTCGGCTATGGTTTCACCACCAATATCAATCATTAAACTGTCTCCTATTCTTGCGTTACTAATTCTGGCAGTATAAGAAATTTCAGCATCGATACCAGTTCTGATCCTTTTCATTTGCATGATTTGTGATCGATCTCCACTGCCGTATTTACCAGCTTTCATCTCATTCGCAACCCTTGTCAAATCTTTAACGCCTTGCGTCAATCCATTCATGTCAATAATTGCAGCATCGCAAACATGCTCTCCGGCTTTATACCTTACAAATGACATGTTACCGATTTTCTCTTTATGGACTACGTACCCCTTGTCCGGCTCCGTCTGCGCTTTTTCAGATTTTTTTGCAATCGAAATTGGCAAACCGAAGAAAATGGAAATCGCCAGAGTCAAGAATGATATTACCAAATACTTTTTCTTCATGTATTTAACTGCCAACTAGTTACTACTAAAGATAATCAGATTTTTTGATTATTAAGTCAACCCTGCAGGGCCAGATAATTATACGGATATTATGAATTAAGGTTCTTGATCGCAATCCATGCCATCAACCCCATCCCTAATTCAATTGACGATTCATCAACATTGAATTTGGATGTATGCAATCCTGCGGCTTTTGATCCTGGATGTGCTGTTCCTAATCGATAAAAACAACCGGGCATCATCTGCGTATAATACGCGAAATCTTCACCCGTCATTCTTAAATTCAGATCTACCACGTTTTCTTCTCCAATGAAATCTATAGCGGCTTGCTTTGCAAATGCAGTCGCTTCCACATCATTTACTAAAAACGGATACCCCTTCCTTGCTTCAAATTCGCATTTTCCGCCCATTGATTCGGCAATGGTCTCCGCCATCTTAACCATTTTGGTTTTGGCTTCTGCTCTCCACTTTTCGTTGAAAGTTCTAAAAGTTCCAGCCATGTGAACCTCATCAGGAATTACGTTTGTAGATCCCTTAGCTTCCACTTTACCAAAAGAAAGAACACTAGGTATATCTGGTCGAGCATGTCTGCTTACAATCTGCTGAAGCGCAACTAAAATGTGCGCAGAAATTAAAACTGGATCAACAAAGGTATGAGGTAATGCTGCATGCCCACCTTTACCAATTACTTTAACATGAAGTTCATCAGTAGAAGCCATGTACATTCCTGGCTTCATTCCGACTTTTCCGGCCGGAAGATCCGGATATACATGTTGTCCGAAAATAGTTTCGGGCTTCGGGTTTTCTAACGCTCCTTCTTTAATCATGAGAGAAGCTCCTCCAGGTAGAATTTCTTCCGCTGGTTGAAACACGCACTTTACCGTACCCTCAAATTCAGTTTTCAGTCCATCCAATATTTTTATCACTCCTAGTAAAGAAGAACTATGAACATCATGACCACATGCGTGCATGACTCCTTTGTTTACTGATGCAAATTCAAATTCGTTTTCTTCTTGAATTGGAAGCGCATCCATATCCGCTCTCAAGGCAATTACTTTCGAATCTGGGTTATTACCTCTAATGTGAGCAACGATTCCCGTATTTACGAATCCATTTTCAAATTCGATTCCCCATTCGGTTAGTTTCGATTGAATAAATTTTGACGTCTCGTATTCTTCAAAAGAAAGTTCAGGATGCTTATGAATATGCCTTCTTATGGCAATAATTTCATCTATATGTTCGGAGGCTAGCTCCTTTATTTTATTAATCATACCGTCTTACGAAATCGATTAATCAAATATACGCTTCTATATTTTATCTCTAAAAAGGATTGGTAGCCCAAATATCAATTTCTGGAACAAATCCTTTGTCTCTCATTTCAAGCAACGAAATAATCGAATGCGCTATCTCTAATGAACCAAGTTTATTGTCAGCTTCTTCTCGTTCTAATCGCTCCTCACTTGCAAATGCCGTAGCAACTTCGCTAGGGTTCACTAGCGCCACTCGTATGTTAAATTTCCGAAGCTCTGCTTGCCAGCATTGGGTCATTCCTCTTACCGCAAATTTGGACGCAGCGTAGACTGTTCCTCGAGCGAAGCCTTTCTTACTTGCAGTTGATCCTATATTAATGATGTTACCGTGCTCTTGGGTTTTAAATGTTTTGATTATCTCCTGCGTTAACATTGTCAATCCAAATACATTCGTGGCATATACGCTTTGTAAATCTTCTACAGTTACATCTCCTAATTCTGGAAACACACCTATTCCAGCATTATTAATCAACACGTCTATTTTCCCGCCTAAAAGTGAAATTGCTTTTTCTGAGGCTTTCTCTATTGTGTCAAGTTTACTAATATCAAAATGCAACGCGATAGCTCCAATTTCTTCGGCTGTTTTATTCAGTTTAACCTCATCCCTTCCGGTGATTACCACTTTTGCCCCATTTATAACCAGTTGTTTTGCCGTTTCTTTTCCAATTCCTGAACTTCCGCCAGTTAATAGAACGTTTGCATTTTTTAAATCCATTTTCGCTTTTGATTTATTAGTTTATAACTTCCAAGAAGAGACTTATTCGATACAACAAGAATCTTCTTAAATAGTTCAATATTTAAGTCGGCATGAAAGTTTAATCGGGAAGTTTGTTGAATAGCTTTTCCCTTGTATCCTTATATCCTTCCCAATTAAATTTCTTTAGAAAACCAGCTGCAGCCTTGGCCCCTCGGTTAAAAAGATCCACTTGGTCTTCATCTGATAAATTGAAATTAAGCCAGTTGTGATCTCCAGTGTCTATATAGGCAACTAACTGTTCAAAATCTGGATGTTTTAAAATGAACTGATAATCATGAATGTGTCGAGCTGTATTTAACATTGCACCCAACAACCCAAATATATTGTCGGTATTATTTGGTTTATTTCTGTCTATTTCCAATTTCACTCCGAAGGTTGGAGCTGCTGGTCTAGGGTTTCTGAAGTTGTGGAAAATATCAATTGGGAAATTAGACACCATTCCTCCATCTACAAACTTAACTTCGGAAGGAGCTCCACCAATATAACCGGTGCATTCTTTCCATTTCTCCCAAGTACCTTCTCCATTTGGAACATTCTTAACCGTGTACGGATGAAAGAATATTGGGATAGACATTGAGGCTCTAACAAACTCAGCAGGATGAACGCTATCTGGTTCTGCCCAATACAGATGAGCCATTTTTGGGAATTCAACTTTAGTTTCAGTGGTTATTTCAGCACTTATAATACAAATCGTCTCCACACTTTCTTTTGGATATGGGACAGATCGCCCATCTGCTACATTTACAAGTCCGACAGGCAGCTTACTTCGCAACTCCTTTAAATCTGCGGTGTCGCTAATTTTCTTTTCTGCTAAACATTCTTTGACCCACTCGGTGAAATTATCTCCTGGATTCAGGCCCATTTCATTCTTTAAATTATCAACAACTTGCACTCCTTTTCGCATTAACTTTAATACGCTAGACTTCTCCATCACTGTTTCAATGAAATCGACTGCATCACTATCTCCATCGATTAAATCACTCAGGTTTTTTTCTGAGATCTTTCTTAAGATCCATGGAGTTTTAACCTCATCAATCGGCCCTGCTGAAGCCATGAATAGTGTGTTTATAGCCCCTGCACTTGCTCCACCCAATTGTAAAAAACGAATCCCCATCTCTTCCAACACGTGAACGTAGCCAGCCAAAGCAATGCCCCACACACCGCCACCTTCCATGACAAAATCAACATATTGATTTCCAGCCGCGTCCTCCACATCAGAATATCGTTTCCCTTTTAGGTTTTCGTCATTTCTTAAATCGTAAAGAAGGTTTTGTAGTTTCGGGTTTTCGGTGAATTCAGTGATTTCCATCTTGATCTTAATTCTATAAAGTGAATGTTAAAGATAAAAATGATCTGCTACGCTAAGCGCGAAAACTAATTGGATTTTCGAAATTGTAGAATTGAGAGAACATGTAAAAATACGGCCACGGGCATCAAGAATCCTGCTACTAATACATACGGATAAACAAAAGCGTCTAATGGCAAAAGAGGTTCTGAACTACCATATAATTCAGGCTTGTAAATTGCTGTTATAAATAAAAATATGACGCTTGCTAAAACAGCTAAGCCCATGAAGTTCCACACTAAAACAACTTTTCTTGGAAGAACTTTTAAGTGATAAACAAGAAGGGCCAACACTGGAGCAGTAATCCCGACAATCATATCGAAATTGTATCCCTCTATAGTTACATGATGATTTAAAATACCAGCAGATACTGAATAAACAAATATCGTTTCTACGATAATCCTGAATGATTGAAAGTAAATGATCCAATGTTCAGGGATTTCATTTATCCATTTTCTTTTCCTGCTTCGAAACAGAAATAATCCTGTGAAAATAAAGGAAGGAACTATAAAGGCTAACGCAAATCGAGGTGGAAAGTCATAAGACTTGAGTATATCTGTGGAAGACAATCCCCAAATAAATCCTTGCCAGATTAGTAAACCAAAAACCAATATTAACTTGTCTCTTGTAGTGGATGAGCTTGAGTTGTTAATAGCTTTAAACCCAATGATGATTATGAACACCAAAGTGATCATGGTCAAACCGACATAGCTAATCTTAAGTCCCATTATCTAGCAATAGTTAAGTGGTTAACCGCCTTTTGTTTGAAAGAAAGCAAAACCTGAAATAATCATTTTTACTGCCACAATCAGCATTACAACTCCGAAAATTAACTTGAGCAATGTTTCGTCCATCTTCAAGCTTAACTTGGAACCTACATATCCTCCAACAACAAACGTGGCTGCTATAATTGCTGCATACTTCCAATTAATTGCATCCGCTTTATAGTAATTCATGGCTGCCAATATTCCGATCGGAGGAATCATTAATACGATGCTCGTTCCTTGGGCTTCAAATTGACTTATCCCAAGGATATATACTAATGCTGGAACAATGATAATTCCGCCACCAATACCAACAAATCCGCTCATAATCCCTGCGGTTACACCAATTAAAACGAGAATAAAAAAAGTAGGTAAATCCATATCACGACTCTTAAAAGTCCATGCTCAAAGATAGATATTTTAAAGATGGAAGAACCACTCCATCGTCAACTCCCCATGACCAATCAAATCTGATATAATAGCCAAATAATCGACTCCTCAATCCAACACCATAACCGTAAATAATTGGTTCTCTTTGATTTTCAATCGTTATCATCAAGTTCCCATCTTGGATCACTGTAGTATTAAATGAGTTATCAGTAGAATAAGGATCCCAACCTGTCCAAGCCGCCCCAATATCTCCAAACCCAACAATCATCAAGTTCTCCGCAAAATCACTTTTCATCGGTTTCCAGCTCAACATTTTTATAATTGGGATTCTCAATTCGGAATTGATAACTGCAAAACTATTTCCATTTCTAGCATTTTGGAAAAAGCCTCTTACAGGAGTTGCAATTGTCTGAAAATAATAATCGTTGTCAGGGTCAATTCGAATACTATTATCGAATTTAGGAAGCAACCAATTATCAACACCCCCCATGTAATAGACTAGCTTTCTATTGCCAAAAGATGTGCTTCCCGCAACACGATTAGCCCAAATCATATTTCTCCAGATCCGGGTGTAAGATCTAATGTCTCCACCTAAAGTGAAAAAGTCCGTTTTTGCCTCATTAATTTCTCGATATGCCTCACCCCAAAACTTCATTCTCAAGCCTCGATAAAGATTTAATCCCATTGGGATTGCATGATCATAAACGTACTCCAATTTCACACCTGCCCAGTAATCATTATTATTTGGAACTTGTAAAGTGAATTGATCTGTTGATTGGGTTACCATACGGTCGACTCTAGCATTTATAGTTCCTCTTAAACTTGACACTTCGGAGAAAGGATACTTGACGTTATACTTCATATCGTACGTCTGCACTTTCTCAATGCTTTCATCGTAGAATCGAGTGAACGTCTGACGAGAAACCATGTATTTCTTGTCTAGCCTACTTCTTAGATTTTCAAAGCTCACCATATATTCATTACTATTGAAATTAGCTGGGAATCTTACTCCTCCTATAATTCGATAATCTTCCATTAAATCTATAATCCCAAATTTGATCATACCGTTAAAACCAGGGTTGCTATAGAACACGCCAGGAGCAAAACGTTGATAGGATTGATTTAGAAAGCTATTGTCTAATTGAGAAACAATATAATCTGTTGTGAAATTAACCGAGTACAAGTCCTGCCGAGGCAATACAAACTCCTCTTCCTCCTCTTTTTTCACAGCATCTGCTGTCTCTTTAACTACTGTTTCCTTTACTTCTTCGAACGTTACCACCTCTTTTTCATAATCCGGCTGTTCGTCTTCGAACTTATAATTATCAATGTCGATTCCGTTGGCAGTGTCAGAAATATAAGTCCCAGAGTCCGTCAATAATGTGTGGTTTTCTGTAAGTGCCAATTGGTGCTTCATAAACTGTGTTGGGAAAATATTTTCTTTATCTAACTCTACATCTGTGGAAGCATTTCCTTTGTAAAAATGATATTTCCCATCTTGAAAAATCAGTTGGGTATACCTGCCCTTTTTCCAGTTCATGTTGTGCTCCAATATGGATCTAGAGTAGTTAGTTATAGGGCTTATTTGTGAGAAATATCGATAATGTACAACTGTATCAATGTAGCTTATTGCGCTATCATAATAAGCTAAATATCTATTCTTGATTCCACTCTCATTACTCAAGTAAGCATATCTGTTTTTATCATATTGAACCGGTCTGCTTTCATTCACCAAGGGCGTGTTGGTTATTCTAGTTAAGAAAATTGGTTTTTTAATGTCATAGATAAAGATGTCTTTATTGTCATTAAATCGATTGATCTCAATGTCGCCTCTTTTAGGTAAAGTATCGTTTTCTCTATTTGATGAGAAGATGATTCGATTTGAATTATCTATAAAGCTTGGGTGCAAATCATCGTAAATGTCATCCGTTAATTGTTGCTGGCTATTACCTGAAGTTTTATAAAGGTAAAGGTCCGTTTGCCCATTTCTACAAGCACTTAACACAATTGACTTTCCATTATCAGAATACTCAGCGTGCAATACCTTATTCAATTTCAATAGCGGTTTTCTGGTTGTCTTCTTATCATCTAAGGAGTAGATATTGATGACCACTTCACCTTTCTTTTCAACGAAATAAGTCAAAACTTTACTAGTCGGATGCCAAGTTAAGACTGGAAAAGTATGATCAACAATCCGGTTAAGATCCAGACCTCCTTTATGAATTCGTTTTAATTTTTGATCGGCTATGTTGTACACCCAAACTTTGTATTGACCACGTTCATTTGTTACGAATGAAGCATGACGACCATCTGGACTAAGGGAAAATTCAGAATATTTATATCTCTTCTTCGTTTTAATGTCGAGCTCTTCACCTGCAATATTATTTCTAAACTTTTCATCTAGCTCATACTTTCGCTTGTAATAATTTTGATAATCGAACATAAGCGTTTTGAGGGAAGTACCTAGCACAAAAAGAAATCCGCTTTCCACGCTCCTACTCACACGCGTCATATACATCACATTCGGGATTACATTTTCGCCATAAACTTCAGCAATGTAATTCCAGATAGAATGACCTGCTAATTCTGCATCCGTTCCTTCCAGCGAGTTGAAGTTTGCAAATCGATTACCTAAAACTGCATCTTTAACTTGGTTATCAATGTTTGTATTCCAGCCTTTAGAAGCATAAGAGGAAAACCCTTTCAAGTACCAGTCTGGTAAACTTAACAATGTGTTATTCTTTATTACATCCTTCCAGTTTCCCCCATACATCATTTGACTCATCAAAACTTCAGACATTCCCGCCCTAATTTGTTCGTCAAAAGTGGCATGATCACCTTCGTAATAAATAAAAATCTTAGATCCAACAATTCTGGTTACACCACCAATGTTAGTGTTGTTATCATTTCTTAAACCAATATTACTTTGTTGAAATTGTGATTGGCTATTAAAAACTAGAATCTCAATTTTATCGGAAAGTTGAAAATCCAACATCCCTTCTAGCTCTTTCAAGTTCCGGTGTGCTGATTTTGCTGCGTAAATAGCATGATTTTTTCCATCGGCA